>CAYUDF010000113.1:0-7581 GCA_964443465.1 uncultured bacterium | reverse complement strand
TTTCGTTCCACGACAGGGTGGAAAACCATTTGTGGCCGTCACGATCGACCAGCAGAGTGAGGTTGTTGAACAGGTTACTCAACGAGTCCGCTTGCGGATCGAGCGTGTTGTAGTTCACCCATTGCCCCGAGGGCATCAACTTGCCCACACCGAAACCTTCACAGGTAACCCACGTCGATCCGTCGAGATCGCGTGTCACCCGGTTGATCCTGTTTTCTCCCGGCGTGTTGGGTACAATATTGGTGCTGACCGACCCGTCAAACCGGACCAGGTTGAAGCCCCGCTGGCTCGACAAAGCGGTGCCACCTGCGTATACATCACCGTTAGCCGAGGTCGCCAGACCCCGCATCTCGCCGTTGGCCGCCGCCATGCGGTATCTGCCTAAAAGGCCCCATTGAGAGCGCTGAAGCCACTGGTTTCCAGATTCGTCCCGGTCGTAAAAAGAAAACGTCCCCCCCGCCCACATCTTCTGGCCATCCCAGTGCAACGAGTATATCGAGAGCTGCGGATCAACCGCGGGGCCGGGCGGCCCGATTTCCGCCCAGCTGCTGTCACTGAGCGCCATCCGCCACACACCGTCGTCCGTTCCGATCCAGATAAATCCATCCGCCCGGGTGATCGCACGCGCTACCGGCGGGCCGCCGGCAACGGGTGTGATAAATCCCAGTCGATCCAGCACGGCGACACCCTTGTCGGTACCGAACCAAACAAAATCCCCGTCGGCGAGCACAGCGTTTACCGTGTCCGATGGCAGGCCATGCCGCGTGAAAAACTGAGGACCGGGCAACCCCTCTTCGAACCTGCCTGCACCATCGCGGGTGCCGTACACCAGGTCGTCGTCCCACATATCGATGGAGGTGAAGTGCTGGTCGGGGAATTCCAGCGGATTATAAGTCCGCACATCCAGATTTCCCGGCCCGAGGAGCACACGGGCCACTCCGACATCAACACTGCCGACCCACAGGTACCCGTCATCGTCGAACAACAGGCAGGTCAGGTTGTTACTGGGCAGGCCGTCGGTGTTGTCGATCTGGTCAAACTCGCCTGTGTCCACCGTGTAAATCAACAACCCGCCGTTTGTGGCCATATACAACTCGCCGTTCCGGTGGACTATTCCCCGGATCAGACTGGCGTCCATATAGTTTTCCCACCGGGAGTCCGCAATTGCGGTATCCGGCGGATTTATAAACCCGTTAAATAAAACCAAGAGAACCCACGCAGCGATTACGTTGTACTTCCGCATCTGCGCTCACGTTCCTTTCCCGGGGCGATTCTGGGTATCTGTTACAACGGTCATTTCCCTGTTTCGTCCGGCCAGAAGGACACCCAGGCTCATCAGAAATATCTTGGCGTCCTGGGTCAACGTCCAGTTACGGATGTAATTTGCATCCTGGGCGAGCAGTTTTCCGGCCGTGATTTCCCGGCGTATTCCCACACGCCAGAAACCGGTCAAACCGGGCCTGACCTCGAACCGGAACCTGGATCTGGCCACCAGATCCGGCGCGTCTTCCGACGCCGTCGGGTATGGCCCCACGATGCTCATTTTGCCGATAAAAACCAGCCAGAACAGGGGTAAGTTTACGAAATCGGACGGACCGTCCGTGCGGCCGTCACCGGCCACCGGTAATGCGAATGGTTCTCCCTCTAACCCGAGCCTGTCACTGTAGGTGAAGGGCTTGCGCCCCCTGGACAAGGCATACAGTGAATATATCACACAAAATACCGCCGACACCACCATAAACACCCCGCCGACCACGATATCCGTAACTCTTTTAATGAAGCGATCAAACGCGTAACGGGTGTCACGAGGATATTTGATCACCGGCCGGCCTGACAGGTCAGACACCGTGGCCTTTTGAAATACCAGCCCGGCATGATCGGTCACCAGTGTTACGTCCAGTACGCGACGTTTCCCCATCGCGATAAATTCCGCCAGTCTTTCGTCGGACACGGCGCCAGGAAGCAGGATCACCTCCTGGACCCGGTGTTTTTCCACAATAGCCTCTATATCTTCGGCCTGCCCGAGCGTACCGGTGGTAATACCGATTCTGTCCGTTCCGGTATCAACGACACCCACGATATCGAGCCCGAGCCGGTCGTCGCGAATCAGGTTGCTCTCGAGGTCTTTGGCGAGATCCGTCGGCCCGACGATGCAGGCGCGTTTCAAATCTACCTTTAGTGAAAGCAGTTTTCTGTGGATCATGCGGATCAAACTCCGCGCTCCCCAGTCGTAAAAAATCGAGAACGGCACCAGAAATGCCACGACCATGCGCGAATAGGTTCTGATCTGACCGAGATACGTGCTCGTCATGAGTAGAATCGACGCAAACAGGATAGCGCGTGTAATGTCAAACAGTTCGTCTACGGAACGGGTTTCCCTCCGGATTCTGTAAAGGCCCACCGCCACGTAGGTGAAGAAAAACAGCAGATTCTCGAATACCACGAATTTCTGGTAGGCGGAGACGGGATAAATCGGATTGGGGAACACGTTGTCCAGCGCCACGCGCAGGTAATACGCGGACAGAAACGCCAGGTTAAACGCCAGCACATCGGCAAAAAGAAAAACAGCGACTTTGGCGATTTCCCTGTATTTCTTGATGTAGTACCACACCTTGTTCCATTTTTCATAATAACGGAACAGGCTGACCAGGTGTGAGATGAACGACCGGTTAAGTACCGACTGGGCGCTGTCGCGCGCGTAACCGTGCATGACCACTGATTCCGGGTAGTAATAAACGTGTTTGCCCTGCTGGGCCATTCGGTAGCACCAGTCGACATCTTCAAAGTAGAGAAAAAATCTCTCGTCCATCAAGCCGACCTGCTCGACCGCTTCGCGGCGGACAAACATGGCAGCTCCGAGCATCCAGTCCACTTCCCTGGTTGACGCGTGGTCAAAATCGAGCATCAGGTGATCCTGGACGGCCTGCGCGTTTCGAAAAATCTTGCCCAGCGGTGTCCGCCTGAGGGCAAGCACTTTGAAGTTATAAAACCGCCGACACGAGTACTGGACGTTGCCGTCCTGGAAAACCAGTTTTGGTCCGGTGATTCCGGCTTCCGGCGTGTTGTCCATGAAATCGGCGAGTTTCTGCACGGAATCGCTCTGGACAACCGTGTCGGGGTTAAGAATAAAAAAGTATCGGCCGCGCGCCCTGCGGATTCCGACGTTAACACCCTTCGAATATCCGAGATTTTCGTCACCCGCGACCAGATCGACCCACGGAAAGTTTTCGCGAACCATGTCCGGCGTACCGTCGGCGCTGGCATTGTCCACGACGATTACTTCCGTCTCACCCGAATATTCCTGTTGGCGGATTGCGGACAGGCAGGCCCCCAGAACGGAGGAACTGTTGTAACTGACGATGATTATGGAGACATCCATGGGGATTTCAGGGCAGCTTTCCGAATATGGAGGCGATACGCAGTTTCCACACCAGGAAAACAGCTTCGTAGACAATACGCCGGGACATTTTTGAAGTACCCTGTTGCCGGTCGACGAAAACGATCGGGATCTCCACGATCCGGAATTTTCGCTTCCACGCGTGGAAATTCATTTCAATCTGGAAAGAATATCCATCGCTGGTGATATCATCCAGGGGTAACGCTTCCAGCACCTTCCGGCGAAAACATTTGAACCCCCCGGTAGCGTCCTTGAGGGGCAGCCCGGTGATGACGCGCGTGTAAATATTGGCGCCGACGCTGAGAGCGAGGCGGCGAAGCGGCCAGTTCATGACGGTGATGCCGTCGAGATAACGTGACCCGACGACGAGATCAAAATCCTTGATTTTTTCCAGAAACTCCGCGATCGCGACGGGATCGTGCGAAAAATCGGCGTCCATTTCGAACACGTATTTGGTATCGGTTTCCGCAAGCGCCCACTTGAATGCGGCAATATAGGCGCTGCCCAGCCCCATTTTTTCGGGCCTGTGGATAACGTGAACTCGCGGCTCCCGCTTGACGTATCCGTCGACAAAATCACCGGTACCGTCGGGCGAATTGTCGTCCACCACCACTACGTCCAGCCCGAACGGAAGGGCGAGCAGTTCGCCCAGAAGCCGTTCAATGTTTTCACGTTCGTTGTACGTCGGTACGACGATGAGTGCTTCCACCCCGGCGTCCTCTCATGGTTAAAACCAGACTTACCATCAGAATCAGGGTAACCAGACCGAATGTGCCGGCTGATATGTACGCGCTGTTCTTCAGAAGCGACATGTCGTAACGGAACACGACTTCGTGGTCTCCGCTTTCGAGTGAGACGGCGCGAATGATATAGTTGGCCTTGAGCAACTCCGCCGGTTCCCCGTCTACCTCGACCAGCCAGTCGGGATAATAAATCTCGCTGAGCACCAGAATGGACGGGGATGGCGAGCTGGTTTTTATCCGGATTTCATTAAACCCCAGCTTTTCGATCTCCACTTTTTTGTCCAACGTCCCGTTGTCGCCTTCCGCGGCGACCGGCAATACGGGCGGCTCTTTTTCGAGGATCACTTCCCGCGTGAGGTCAATACCGGGTGTAGAAAGCAGTTCCAGCGTTTCAGCTCCCGTCGCTACACGATATCTGTCCGTCATCCAGGCCCTCGGGAAAACACCGGTATTTTCGTAAATAAACCGCGGCTGGTTCTGGTAATCGGCGCCGCTCCACACCGCTCGCATGTTGGGGTGTGCCGGAAGTTCGGCACCGGAGACGAGGTAGCGGATGTTCAACATATGCAGAACCTGAAGGTTTCCGCCGCCAAGTGACAATCGAAACGTGTTAAAAAAGTTTTCGTAAGCGGAAAGCTTGGCCGGGTGGTAACCGCCGAACGACGAAATACCAAAAACCATGAATCGGTTTGACTGGTACAACCGGGAAAACGGCCGCTGGGGCGAATCAATCGGCAGAATGCGGTAAAACCTGGATTCTTTCTGCAGAAAGTCGATAACACCGTCTTTCTGTTTATACTCCTCAACGACGGAGCGGTCGTGAATGATCCGGTAGCCTTCGTGTTTTCTGAAAACTTCGGGGTGCAGGATGTTGCGATCAACCAGGTACAGATCCACCATCCCCACAACCAGCAGTAGCAGGCAAAACACCCGTGCCGGCAACTTTCGGTTGAAATACACAAAAAACAGGGCAAACAAAATTGCCAGCATTATTGAGAACCGGACCAGATCCTTGAATACGTAATTTCCGACTACCCTCGCCACGGCGAGTTGCTCTCCTGCATTGCGGGCGCCGCGAACCCCGTCGGCGATCGACTCGGCAAATCCGCCGGGCCAGAAATTCTGGGAGAGGATAAACACCATAAACAGAAAAAACGCTATGGCGAGGCCCAGTACCGCATTCTTTTTCCCCTTTTCCGGGGCTACCCGCAACAACGCATCCAGTCCGATACCCGCCATCACAACCAGCACAAACTGCTGGATGATCAACACCATAACGGGCACCCGGAATTTGTCGAAAAACGGAGCCCATTTGTACAGAGGATCATACAGAATTGGAAAAAATTTCCCGAATGACACCACCGTTGCAACGATTGTTGTGAAGAAAAGGAACCACACGAAGCGGGTACGCCTCATCACCATGGCCAGCACCGCGCCGGCCAGAACGATAAATCCGACGTAGTTGGGATAATCGGTAAACGGCATTTGCCCCACGTACAGATCCTTGCCGAACCCGAACGAATAGGGCAAAACGAATGTCATCATTTCCGTCGGATGGAGGCTCCACGACGTCGCATAATTGTAATCCAGTCCCCCCGATTCCGACGCGCCCCTGATTGAATACTGGGCGTAGTCGTGAGCGGGCAGGTACAAAACCGCGCACATCAACAGCGAGACCCCTACGATGACGGCGAGCAGAACTGCTGACCAGGCGAACTCCACCGCCGCCGGACCCGGCGCATAACGGCTCCCACCGCCGGTCAGACGGTTGAATACGGACCGGGGCAACACGGACCATTCCGGCACCCTGCCTTTAAAACCATCGACGATTCTCGCCACACCGAAAAACAGCAGGTGCAGCCCCACCAGTGCGTACGTGTAATACGAAATCTGCAGGTGTCCCCTGAGCATGGAAAATCCCAGGACGATCACCAGGGCAGAACCGTTGAGCAGCGTCCCCTTGCCCCGCCACAACCGGTCCCAGAACAACAGTGCAAGCGGTACGTACCCCACCGCGCACGCCTGGCTGCCATGGCCGTTTGCACCCACCGCGACGAGGTTGGGCATCCACATCATCAACAGGCCTGCGGAAACAGCCGGCAAAAACCACACCTTGCGGTCACGGAGAAGCAGGTAGGTTCCTAATCCCGCCAGAAACGTGTGGAAAAACAACCACAGATATTTCGGAAAAAACATGTAATTGACGAGCAGCTTCAAGACCGCGCTGGGGGGATAAACATACGGCGTAAAGGAAAGGCTGCCGAAGCTGGGCATCCCGCCGAACAGGTACGGATTCCACACGGGATAAACGTCATCCTCTTCCATCGCCTGCTGGGCGGCGGACGTAAAACTGGCCGCCGCCTGGTTGTCACCGGCGAAGAAGATCTTGTCCTGAAATATGTGCCCCGGATAAAGGAGAACAATCGCCGCGACGATCATCAGGGCGGCAACCAGCGTCTCAAACCGTTCGAGTCCCGGTGGCAGTCCGGGACCCAACCGGATCGGCCGGTCCTTGCCGCCTCCGGATGCCGAAGAGGTTTCCTTTTTCGGGGAATTTTCCGGTTTCGCGTTCTTTTTTGAAGACATAATTACGACCTGTTACAAGAATGATACCATAGGTACGAATCTTCGTAAATTATACTTTTTAAACCCGTTCCCCCAGCGAAAGCAGCACGTCAACGCATCTTTTCCACGAGAACCGGTCTAAATCTGCGCGAATATTATCCGCCATGCGCCCGGCCGCATCCTCCTCAAAAAACCGCACCACCGCATCGGCCAACGCGCCGGTGTCGCCCGGCGGAACAACGTATCCCGTCTTACCGTCGGTCACAACGTCCGGGAGCCCGCCCACCGCCGTGACCACCACCGGTTTGCCGAATCCGTAGGCAGTCTGCACGATCCCGCTCTGCGTCGCCAACCGGTACGGCAGCACGCACAGATCCGAAGCCTTGAAATAGATCTCCACGTCCTCGTTGGGAACATACTGGTCGATGATCCGGATATTGTTTTCGAGCGACAACTCCTCGATGCGCCGGTCGTACGGCTCCCTCTTGTCGTAAAACTCGCCAACTACCAGCAGTGTGACCGGCTTCCGTTCGACTACGCGGGGCAACGCTTCGATCAGATCGGCGAGCCCCTTGTATTCCCGAATATATCCAAAAAACAGGATCACGGGCCCGTCCAGACCCAGCTTTTCACGGGCGGATTCCCGGTCGTACCGGCCCGCGTCAAAAAAATCGTAAATGGGATGAGGATTTTGTTCCATCACCGGCTGGTCCCGCAGTTTTTTCAGGTTCTCTCCGTCCGCGCTGGATTGAAGGAGAAAAGCGTCCGCCCCGCCAAACGCTGTTTTGATCAACATCCGGTCAAATACAGACGATTCGTGGGGAAGCACGTTGTGACACAGAAATACAAGCGGTGATTTTCTTCGGCGTTTGAAGG
>CAYUDF010000112.1:0-7585 GCA_964443465.1 uncultured bacterium | reverse complement strand
AACAAAAACGCCCAGATCGCCACCACCAGGAGCAGCAGTCCGCTCGACGCCCGCATCATGAACTTGAACCGCAGCGTTCCCCTGAGCGGCCGGTCCTGCGGGGCGATCAGGCCGCGTGTGGCGGCCGACTGGCTGTGCTTGGACAGCACCAGTTCGTTGCCCGAATCGTCGGTGTGATACTCGACGCCGTCCATCAGGCGGTTGATCAGAAAAACACCCAGCCCGCCCTTGCGCCCCGTTTCCACGTACTCGTCCAGGTCCGGGTCCTGCACCGACGCAAAATCGAACCGTTTGCCCTTGTCATGCAAGGATACCTGCAGATCGCCGGGGCTGATCTCGATGCGCACCAGGATCTCGCCCTGCTCGGCGCCCTCGTAGGCGTGTTTGATAATGTTGGTGCACGCTTCGTCGACGGCCAGCTTGGTATTGCTCGCCTCGCGCTCGGAAAACGCCGCTTCGTCGCACGCGTCCACCACAAAATCACGCACCCGTCCGAGCTGGCTTTCTTCGGCGGCTACCGTCAGTTCGCGGATCTTGACGTTTTTATCGGTACTTGCGGCTTTGGCCATTGTTCCTTATCAGCGGTTTTCCAGCTGTCTGAGGCGCTGCCTGGCTTCTTCGATGTTGCGCTGGACGCTTTCGTTGGTCGGATCGATCTCCAGAATCTTCTGCCACTCTTCGATCGCCTTCGCGTATTCGTCTTTGGCGAAGTGTTGCATACCGGCGAGATAGAGGCTGCGGATACGCCCTTTCTCCTCGTCGGTGAGCGGCGTCGTTTTACGTATGGCCTGTGCGCGCAGTCGTTTGGCTTCCTCGTGGTCGGGTTTGAGCCGCAGCACTTCGTCGAGGTTGCCCAGGGCTTGCTGGTAGTCTCCCTGGTTGTACATTGTGATGGCGTCATCATAAAGAGTGACAATGCGAAGTCTGCGCTGGGCGGCTTCGTTGTCCTTGCTCACCGATTCAATACGGCCACGGAGCCGCTCGATGGCCGCGCGGGCTTCCGTGTTGTTCGGCTCGTACACCTGGACGTTGTTCCAGTCGCCGATGGCTTCAGTGTAACGCGCGTTGCGCTCCAACTCGTTGGCCCGTTGGACGTGGGCCGAGACGGCTTCGTCGATCTTCGCCTGGGTTCTGTCCCTGTAGTCCGTCGCGCCGGCGTGCGTCGAGTCGATCGCCAGTATCGTCTGCCACTCGCCCATGGCCCGCGCAAAGTTATTGTCTTCGTAAAACGCCAGGCCCTGTTCGAATCGTGTCTGTAGAACGGCGCGGTTTTCGGCGTTACGCGTCGCCGCCGCCTGTGCGGCGAGCAGCTGCTGGCGCGCACGTGCTTCGCCCTCAGTGGCTTCGGGGTCGCCCGGTATAAATTCAAGCACGATTTTCCACTCGTCGAGTGCGCTGGCGAAATCGCCTTCTGTCTCGTACTGCAGCGCGCGCGTTCGGCTGGCCGCCACGCGGGTGGCGTACTGCTGCTGGATCAAAGCCTGCAGCTCTTCCGCTTCCGCGTCGGATATTTCACGGCGTTTGTCGTCCAGCGTTGGTCCCACTCCGACCGAAAACGTCACCGGGTGCGACTGGCCGGCTTCGTCACGCGAAAGGTAGGCGTAATCGACACCAAACGCCGACACATTCACACCAAAACCAAAACTGATATTACCCTCGTCGTAACCGGCGCGCAGCGCGATGTATCTCGAGAATTCGTATTCCGCGCCGGCGTGGTAACGGCTGTCCGCTTTTTCCGGCATGTCGACCTGGAAGAGCAGCCGCAGCGCCGAACCGTTGTCGAAGCGGCGTGTATAACCCGCGCCCGCCATAATCGTGCGGTAGGTGACGTCGGTGTCCACGGCCAGTTTCTGTTCCGCGCCGGAGATATCCTGCAGGTTGACACCGATGGCAAACGACGGGGCCGCGTCCGGTATCCAGCGAAAACCCACGTCCACACCGGGCGCCGTACTGGAGTACGGATCGACGTTCTGGCTGACAATCTTGAAGCTGGCGCCGGTGGCCAGTGTTCCCAGCACCCACTTCGACCTGCGTTCGAACGCGTAGGTTATAAGTATCTGGCTCTCCGAATAACTTTGTTCGCCCAGCGAACTGCTGAATTCGTCGTAGGCGTCAAACTTGGCGCCGATCCGCTGGAATCCCGCGCCAAAGGCGCCCGCGTTGAGCGTCGGGTAGACCGCGCCGAAGTACACATAGTCGGCGCCGGTGAAATCGCCGAACACCGGCATGTACATAAACATCAACTGCGCCTGCTGGACGTTTCTCAGTGTGGCCGGGTTCCAGTACACCGAGCTTGCGTCGTCGGCGATGCTGACGAACGAACGGCCGAGGCCGAGGGCGCGTGACCCGGCACCGATAGAAAACACGCTCTGCGTGCCGCCGTCGCCGTCACCGGCGTACGCCGGAGCAAACGTGCAGACAAACAGCGCCACAACAGCGACTGCCAGAAGGATTTCATATGCGCATTTCGTACGTTTCATTCTTCCCATTTTTGGCGGCGATTATGCTGCAGCCGAAGGCTGTCAGTATGAATCGCCGGGCGCTACGCTGCCGACAGGCCAGCGTAGCGCTATTTCGCGACGGCGATGCGGAACTTCGCCGAATTACCACCCGCATTGATCACACATACATAAAGACCGTTACGCACCACGTCGCCGTTCATGTTGCGGCCATCCCACTCCGCTTCCTGCGGACCGGTCGTTGCGTTGGCCTGGCCGGCCGAGAATGATTGCCTGTGCACCAGGTCACCGTTTAAGGCAAATATCCGTATTTCCACATCGCCCGCTTGCGCGAGGAAATACGTAATCTTCGTGGGCTGGTCGCCCGCACGGAACGGGTTGGGGTAGTTGTGCACATACTCTTCAAAATTGTTCGACATGATAACCAGCAGCGACGAACCAAACCGGCCGTTGATCGCCTGGCCAGTGGTTGCGTCAACCACGCCCAGATCCTGTCCCGAACCGGAATCCTCAACCAGCATATCGCCGCCATTGGCGATCGATAGTGAGATCTCGCTTACCGACGGATTGTTGCGCACGTCCACGCCCACAACCAGCGCCGCGCTGCCGTTGGGCGCAATCAGCGCCGCGTTGTTGGCCGCACTGGCTACCGGCACCGCAACCGGGTTGGTTTGAAGGTTGGTTGCCGGGACGCGTTCGCCCTCGATTTCGATGTACAGGGATGTCAACGTAGCCCCGACCTGCGCCCCACTCAGCGCTCGCCCGCTCTTGTCGAGCACAGTGACATTGACAGTCTGTACGATGGCATCGTTCACCTGCGTGTCGGTGACTTCGTAGGTGAGTTCGAACGCGAACTTGTCGACATCGCGTGTACCGCCGGGGACTACCTTGTTGTCGATTCCCAGGTCAGCGGTGATGTCGTCCATGGTGACGGCCGCGCCCTCTGTCACAATCGGTATCGACCGCTGTCCGGTCGAGATTGTCGCGGGGACGTTTGTATTCTCGTCCCACGGGCCGGCAGCCGACGATACGATACGGAACGTGAACGCGTCGGGTCCGGACGCCTGTCCGGGTGCGCGGATATCCCACAGCACGGTATCACCCACCGCGAAGGTTTGCGTTTGCTGCTGGGGTGACACTAGCGCGTAACCGCCGGGAAGAGGCATAATCTCCAACTGCTGGTTCGATCCCGCATCGATACCCGCGGTGCCGTCGTTGTATACCTCAGCGCCTATGGTGAATACTCCTCCGACGGTAACGGATGAATCTTTGGCCTCCGCGGGCTGGTCGATCCAGATTTCCACCCTGAGCTCGGTTTTTTCAACGACTTCGATCGTTTCGGCCAATGACGTTTTCGACACCGCTTCGCTGGTGTTGATATCCGTTCCACGGACCACCACGCTGAATGCGCCCGCCGCCGTGGCGCTCGCGGGTGCCTGCAGTGTATACACGGCCACTTGCTGACCGCCGTCGCCGTCGGCGAGACTGACGATCGACGTCCCGACGGTGACCAGCCCGCCGGTGGGCAGGATTTCCGCCTCGACGTCGCGTACGGTGCTGTTGATCGTGATTGCCGTACGGACCCTGAAGGTCTGGTCGGTACTGACGGTGTCGTCCATCGCACCGGACGGCTCGAAGACCAGGAGCGAATCGAATTCGATGGCTCCGGCGGGTACAACGGTGGCCACGATTGTGCTGTCCGCTGTTCTGGTTGTGGCCGGCTGAACAGTGTTGGCGTCATTCGGCAATCCGATAATCCCAAATACAAGGTCGGTCGACGACAATTCATCGGAAGTCGCGGTTGGCGCGACCATCCGCCATTTATATTCTGTGCCCAGCGTTGCGGAATTAAGTGTCAGTATCGAATCGGCGTTCACCGGGTGAAATTCAAAATTATCGGCAACCAGCTGGACCTCGCCGTCGCCTACTATGGATGCCGTCCCAGTGTTGGTCACGCGAGCCGTTACTTCGAATTCCTGGTTTGTGCTGAGCGTGTCGTTGACCACACTCGTCGGCCATGTGATCGAAAACGACTCGACCGTCAACCGGGCGGGGGTCTGTGCGACAACGGCTTCGGTATTGTCGGCCGGCGGGTTCGCTGTAATGAACAGATCCGTGTTGGACGACCTGGCGGAGTCGATCACAGCGGTAAACGTGTGGAACTCCACGCCGGCGCTGCTCGCCGTCACGTCAAAATCATAGAACCGGGTGCTGTCGGCCGGTATGTCCTGCACTGGATTCGCGGTGCTAATCGAAGCCGGCTTGTCCGAAGTCAGCGAAACACCGACGTTATACACCGATTCACCCGAGTTGGGCACCGTTACGCGGATGACAAAAGACTGGTTGTTGTTGACGTAGGATACGGGACCCACTTTTTTGAGCGCCTGCGATTCCGTCGCCAGAATGCGCAATCCCGACGGAGCTTCCACGGTTACCGTGTCCGTTCCGGATATCAGCAGTTGATTGGCAGCGGGGTCATTCAGGTCGGTGAAAGACAAATCGCTCTGTACAAAAATCTCGCCCAGTGTGCTGCCCGTCACATTGACCGTGTACTGTAGCATGTCCGATTCCCCACCCGGCAGATCCAGGCCAGGGCGGCCCGACAATGCAGTCGGCGCCGTCACCACATAATCGTTCTGGGGTACAAAACCGGACAGAAACGAAATGTCACTCAACGCCAGCGTATCCAGCGTCAGAGTCGCATCCCCCGTATTCGATACGAGCACATCAACATACCAGTCGCTCGTTTGCTGCTGGGTTACGGTACGCTTGCTGGCGACAACGTCATCGATTTCCAGCACGGCAGGGTCCTGGATCGTTACCGGCACGACCACCAGCGAGTCGGCCAGCTGGACCAGCCCCTCTGCGACGGACTGCGAGGAATTCGCATCCTGTGCTTCGGTGATTTCGCTTTCGATGCTGTCCGCACCGGCCGCGCCGGCTGCTGTGACGCTGAACGTACCAATGAAAGTCTGCCCGCCGGCGAGTTCGGAAATCGTTGGCACCGTGACGGGCGGTGTGCTGGACCCCGCCCTGACGTCATAGCTGATCTGGTTCGCCGTCGCCTGGCCGTCGTTTACAAACTGAACGGCTACGTCGAACACCTGATCTGTATTCACGTTGGAACCGTTGGGAGCAATTATTGACGCGCCGGTAAAACGCAGGATGGCACGGGTCTGGACAACCACGGTGCCGGATTCCACCGAGCTGAAATCGACGGTTGCCCCGCTGTTGTCCTCTGTGGCACTCACACTGGCCTGGTCCAGGTCGATGGTTTTGCCACCGGCGGCGTTTGTTGTTGTACCGACGGTGAATACCAGACTGTCGATCGAATTTCCGGCAAGCACGGTGTTGAATGTTGTCAGGGAAATATCCCAGTCATCCTCGTCGTCATTGAAATCCAGTTTGGTCGAGGACAGATCGAGTGTGATGTCGGACTCGCCCCGGTTTTCCAGTATGGCGGCCACTCTCCAGTTGGTGTCCTGCCCCTGCGTGACGGTGGTCCGGCTGGCCCTCAACTGTGACAACACCAGGTCGGCGGCAGATTGTACAAGCAGGCTGCCGGCGCCGCCATCGAATGTGTTGTCAACCAGATCTTCGCCGGAATTGACGTCCTCACCGGTCAACTGTCCGTTGATTGTAATATTGCCCAGTGTAGATCCGGTTCCCGTAACGGGAAAAACCAGCGTGCCGGTAACACCCGTTTTCAGCGTGTCGGTACCCAACCCCTCCAGTTCGAAGGGTTGTCCGATCGTGTATTCACCTGTCACCAGTCCGGCTGTCACGTGGTTCAACACAATGTTTGTGGCGGGTTGCGTCAGATCCAGTGCAACCGGCGCATCACCGTTGTTCTGCACCACCATTCGAATTTCCCAGCCGCGTGACTGGCTCTCTGTGACGGTGTTCTGGGTGGCCGACGCGCTCAGGATGTTCAGGTCGGGCGCGTCCTGCACCGTGACCGAGTCGGAAGGCACAAGCGTCAACGGCATGCCGGTGTTACCGTTGTGGGTGTAACTAAATTCAACCTCCCCGGCATAAACACCGTTTACGGTATCCACTTCGGACTGCAGAAACGTCAGTGTTCGCGACGAGTCGGCCGGTATCGATTCCGCCGCCGTTAACTCAACATTGTACGGTGTTCCCCGTAACCTGAACCGCGTCAGTTTGGTCAGCTCCGCCGTTGCGTTGGTGGTTCCGTTGTTTAAAATATCCAGCCTGAAAGTGACGTCGGTGCCACCCGACACGATGACCGGGTCGAGGCTGGATGGCACGTATTCCAGTACTGGCTCGCTCTGCACAAGCACGGGGGTCGCGCTGCTTGAGTCTTGGGGGAAAGTGCCGCTGTTGGTTTCCTCGGCGACCAGACGCACGTTGACGGGCTGGTCGCCATACGTGAAAAACGATCCCGTGAAGTCCACAGGGATTTCCAGGATCCGGTCCGTCGCACGGCCCGGAAGGTCGACACCTCCGAATTTAAACTGATTCGGCAGAACAAAAACGGTGCCGGTATTTTCGCCCGTTATGGACACTTCAAGACTGGCCGGCAGGAACACCGCGTCGGCATCACCGTCGTTGTTCACAAGGGCGGTGATCAGCCAGTCCCCGCCGAAACCGGCGGTCACCGACAGTTGTGATACCTCCACGCTGGTAATCACGATGTCGGCCGGTGTCTGAACGTCGATCAAAGCCATATTAATTCCCGAAGCCTCCACATACTCACCGGAGTTCCGTTCGAACCCACGGATCAGCGAGGAAACCTGGGTGGGCGCATCGGGAGAACCGGTGGTAGTTACCGTAAATTCGGCTGTTCGCGTCTGTCCACCTGGGACCACGATCCCGCCCTCGGCCAGCGCCGGTTCAACCGGAGCAACCCAGCCGCTCGATCCGTTGAAAAACACGATCGTGGAATCGACGCTCAAAACCAGGCGCGCGTTCGACTGACCGTCGTTGGCCACACGTACGGCAATCTTGTAATGCCGCGTCTGCGACATGGTGGCCGTGGTCTGCTCCGGAGTGATACTCACAACCCGCAGATCGGCCGGCGTCTGCACCACAAACAGGCCACTGCTGGTTGTGTTGTCCGTTACCAGCAGGCCCGACGTCCGGTCGGTACCGGTCACAAATGC
>CAYUDF010000111.1:0-7612 GCA_964443465.1 uncultured bacterium | reverse complement strand
ACGTCGGCAGCGGGGCCGTATATCTGTATCGGGGTGGTCTGTGGGAAGCGCGCTATGGCGAGAACAACATCCGCGGTCTGCATGCGTGGTCGGCTGATGACGTGGTGCTGGTCGGACAGTTTGGCGCCAAACGATTTATCGGTACCGGCTGGAGCGACGACATGATCGGCAACAAATTTGCGGTGTGGGGCAGCCGCCCGAGTGACATGTGGGCGGTCGGCGGCAACGGCACCATTCACCACTGGGACGGCACGCAGTGGGAGGACAAGATGGTGTGGCAGGACAGCACGTTGTACGACATCTATGGCACGTCGGCCACCAACATCGTGGCGGTCGGGACCGACGGTTTTATCCGCCACTACGGCCCGTCGGGGTGGCGGATCGCCGACACCGACTCAACCAGCGACCTGCGCGCCGTGTGGGCGAGCGGCGGCAACGACTACTGGGCGGTTGGCACCGGCGTGATACTGCACTACAATGGCTCGACCTGGGAGCGCGTGACGTGTGAGGTGTGGGGTGGCTGGCAGAGCGTGTGGGGGCGAAGCGGTGAGGTGTTCTTTGGCGGTGCACCGGATATGCTGATGAAATATCGACGTTGATAGAAATGAACTCAACTGGAGGATTCTGATGAAAAAACTAATAATGTTGACGCTGGCGGTTTTGATTGTGGCGTCGGCCGCGATGGCGGAGACCAACGACGACGTCGCCATGGTCAAACAGACGATCAAATCGGCGTACGTCGAGGGTATCCACATGAACCGCGACATCCCCGCGATCCGCAAGGGATTCGCTCCTGAATTTACGATGTTTGCGTTGAAGGACAACAAGGTCTCCAAGACATCGATCGACACGTGGATCGGATGGATCGAAGAAGGAATCAAGAAAGATCCCGACCGCGCGACACCCAATATCACGCACAAGTTCACCATGGTCGAAGTGGCCGGCAACGCCGCCGCCGCCCGGATCGAGATCTACAAGGACGGCGTTCACCTGTTTTCGGATTTTATGTCGCTTTACCAGTTCGAAGACGGCTGGAAAATAGTGGCCAAGACGTACTATCGATATCCCAAAGAGGGCTAGCGCTTCAGAATTGGCCGTGAAAAAGCCCCGGTGAAAAACCGGGGCTTTTCGGTCGCGTTTTTCCGCCAGGTCAGGACGCCTTTCCCAGTTCGAGTGACTCGCATACCTGGTGCTCTCTGGCCGACAGCACACGGCCGGCCAGTCTGGCAGCCGCCCACCACAAAAAAGCCGCATATAAAACCCCGAACACAATCGTCGCTATCTTTAATACAGTCAGATCGAAATGTGCGGTTACGATCAGTAAACCCCACACCGGCGACGACACGATGCCCGCTACCAGGGGCACACCGGCAATGTACAACAGGTTTGCGGCCAGGCCCATCTGGCCCGAGCGTAAACCGCGCTTGTCATCATCCGTCATGCGAACAGGAAACATGATAGAGAGCAGGTTGACCCCCATCATCAGCCCGCCGACGACCGCCAGTCCCGCCGCCATTCCATCGAGTACCAGGAGATCGCGCGCGAACCACAAACCGAAACCGGTGGCGAGCGCGAGGGGTACCGCGATAATCAGTCCAAGTGTGAGTTCCTTGGCGAGGAACAGTTTGTACCGGGGTAGAGGACTCAAAACCAGCGCCGCCAGCCCGGTGCCCTCATTGCCCAAAGTGTTCTGGTACAGTATAAGACTGACCAACACGACAAAAGCCGGCGGGGCCAACCACAACACGTTTTCCGAGTTCATCTGCCGGTACATCAAAAAAAATACGACCACCGCCGGCATCAGTATCGACTGGAGCATGCGCATGCGTTGTTTGGGCGTGCGCCAGATCAGCTTCAGTTCTTTCCTTACCAGTTCGCGGATCTGGTCGGGAAGCCAGTGCAGCAGGTTTGTCCTGACGACAAAACGGCGGTCACGGGGCGTCTTTTTGTCGGGTAACGTAAACAGGATACCCCCCTGCATGGTGACGCGGACCAGTATCCGCCACCACACGAATGCGGCCACGGCCAGTAAAACGGCCGAATATCCAAGCCAGGCGGCCGCTCCCAGCCAGTCGCCGCTTGTTGCCCGGGTGATGGCCTCCGCGCAGGCGCCTGGGGGTGTCCATCGAAGTATTTCCAGAATCAACACGCCAGTGGCCTCGCCGCTCCCCCGAAACTGTTCGAGATTGCCCCCCATGTGCCGGCCCCAGAACTGCGCGGACCAGGCGATCAACCCGAGGGTTGTCCCGGTAATGAACAAAACGTCGCGAAACCGCCGGCTGTGGAGTATGCCGGCCAGCGTGGTTGAAACCAGCTGTGACGTGACCACCAGGTGGAAGTAGACGAGCACAACGGCGACGATCACAACGAGAAACGCGGGACCGAACATCCAACCCACCAGGATCGCCAGCAGGAGGGGCGCGGTAAATAAGGAGGCGATGTCGTACAAGGCACCAGCCAGAAGCGCCGCGGTGAGCACGCCGGGCCGGATGGGGTACGTGATTAATCGTCTCAAGTCAGTCGCCTCGTTAAAAGGCGAAAACAGCACGGGCAGCAACAGCCAGATAACCCACAAGATGTTGACGATAATATACAGCAGCCTGGCCGGCCACGGTTCGGGTGCAGCGAGGTACGCTACTCCGGTGATAACTCCCAATATAATTGGTAACGGGATTGTGAATATGGCGATTATAATCCCGGCGGCCGCGTCACCCGGTCGCCGCCGGAACTGGCGAAACGTTAACCGGCGCCGCAGCCTGAATAACTCTCTGAACTGGTTCCGGTTTGTCGACGTCAGTCCAGCCATGACAGTTTTCCTTCGGCCTCCCCGGACGCGCCGACTGCCTTGAGAAACAGGTCCTCCAGCGTAGTCTCGTCGCCGGTGTTTGCCCGGTCGCGCAGCTCGTCGATAGTGCCTTCGGACACGATATGCCCCTCGGAGATCACCGCCACCCGCGTGCACAGGCGTTCGACCACTTCCAGAATGTGCGATGAAAAGAATATGGTGGTGCCGCGTCGCCTGAGTTGTTCGAGTACATCCCGGATGGCGCGGCCCGCCACGGCGTCGATGCCCTCGAATGGTTCGTCCAGAAACATGACGCGCGGCGCGTGAATTATCGACGCCGCGACCGCCGTTTTTTTCTGCATGCCGTGGGAATAATCGATGATCATCCTGTCGGCGTCGGGTGTGAGATCGAGCAGGTCCAGAAGTTCCGTGGTGCGCCGATCGGCTTCCTCTTCGGGCACACCGTACATCGACGCAACAAAACGGATAAACTCGCGTCCCGTCAGTCTCGGGTAGAGGTTTGTGCCCTCCGGCACGACACCCATCAACCGTTTGGCTTCGACGGGATTCTCGCTCATGTCGACGCCGTGGATACGTGCCGATCCACCGTCCGGGCGGAGTAGCCCGACCAGCATGTTAATTGTGGTCGATTTGCCCGCGCCGTTTGGCCCGAGAAATCCGAAAAACTCACCCTCGCCGACCCGCAGGCTCACCGAGTCGACGGCGACCTTGGAGCCGAACCGTTTTGAGAGATCGACAGTTTCTATCGCCAGGGTATCCATTTGCTACTCCCCTCCGAATGAGGCCATCGGGCATTCAGCCATTTGTACGACTAGTCACAATACTCGGATTTTATTCAATTGCAGTCAATTTTATTAAAACGGGGATTCCGAGTGGCCGGGATAAAACGGCCGTTTTCCGCCCGAAACTGGACGCGATTATCTATTGTAAGTTTTGGCGCCTAGTGTCTATGATGCCCCCATGTGCGGAATAACAGGCATGTTCAGGGCGAACGGCGCTGGGGGGGTGTCGCCGGACACCCTGCGGCGCATGACCTCGGCGCTCTACCACCGTGGCCCCGACGAATCTGGCATCTACGTCGACGACCGGTGTGGCCTGGGCCATACCCGCCTCAGTATCATCGACCTCTCCACCGGACAGCAGCCGATGCACAACGGCGACGAGACGTTGTGGATGGTCTACAACGGCGAGATATTCAATTATATAGAACTACGAAAAGACCTCGAGGAGAAGGGCCGGCGATTCACCACCACGTCCGACACCGAGGTTCTCATCCAGATGTACCAGGAGTACGGCACCGACTGTTTGTCGCGCCTGAACGGACAGTTTGCCTTTGCCATCTGGGATACCCGCAAAAAAGAAATGTTTCTCGCGCGCGACCGGATGGGCATCCGGCCGCTCCACTACGCCTGGCGTCACAATACGTTGTACTTCGCCTCGGAGATCAAGTCGATCTTTCACAGCGGCGAAGTGCCGCGCGTGATCGACCCGCTCGCCCTCGACCAGATATTTACCTTCTGGGCGCCGCTGCCGGGTAGAACGGCGTTTGAGGGTGTCAGCGAACTGCTGCCCGGGCACTACATGACGGTGAACGCCAAAGAGATCCGGATCGGCCGGTACTGGAACATCCCGCTGCACGCGCCGGAGGACTGTGTCGACCGTTCGGCAGATACTATCGCGGGCGAGATCCGGGAAAAAATGCTGGATGCCGTGCGCCTGCGTCTGCGCGCCGACGTGCCGGTGGGCACCTACTTAAGCGGCGGTCTGGACAGCTCAGGCGTGACGGCGCTGGTTGTCAAAAACTTCGACAGCGACGTACGCACATTTGGGATCCGTTTCGAAGAAGACGAGTTCGATGAAGGTGTACACCAGCAGCGCATGGTGGATTTTCTAAAGACGACACACAGCGAGATCCACGCGGGAAACGACGCGATCGGCGCAGCGTTCCCCGACGTGGTGTGGCATGCCGAGAAACCGATGCTTCGCACAGCGCCCACACCGCTATACCTGTTGTCGCGGCTGGTGCGCGATCACGACCTCAAGGTGGTTCTCACCGGCGAGGGCGCCGACGAGGTGTTTGGCGGATACAATATCTTTCGCGAAGCCAAGGTGCGAAAGTTCTGGTCAAAAGAGCCGGACTCAAAAATCCGCCCCGAACTGATTGGCAAGTTGTACCCGTATATTTTCCAGAACCCG
Source organism: uncultured bacterium (assembly GCA_964443465.1). Classification (GTDB taxonomy): domain Bacteria; phylum Krumholzibacteriota; class Krumholzibacteriia; order WVZY01; family JAKEHA01; genus CAYUDF01. The sequence goes on along the minus strand of CAYUDF010000111.1, from coordinate 2,610 downwards.
CGGCTGAAGAAATCGCTGCAGGCCTTTTTTGCCAGGGGGATCGACCGCCCGGACGATCCGTTGTTTTCGCACATGATTCGGTGGAACAACACCAGCAAGATCAAACTGTTCTTTTCCAATGAACTGCGCGCGCGGATCGGGAGCTACGACGGCCTTCGGGAAGTGACGCGCTCGCTGCCGCGCGAATACGAGCGTTGGGATTGTGTGGTGAAGGCTCAGTACCTGGAGATGACGGTATTTCTCAGTAACTACCTGCTCTCATCGCAGGGCGACCGGATGGCGATGGCCAACTCGCTGGAGATTCGCCTGCCGTACCTCGACCCGAACGTGATGGAATACATGTCGCGCGTGCCGTCCAAGTGGAAGATCTATGGCCTGGACGAAAAACACGTTCTCAAGCGGTCGTTCAGGGGTCTGTTGCCCGATTCGATCGTGGGGCGCAACAAGCACCCCTACCGCGCACCGATCAGTAACAGCCTGCTGAGGCCGGCGACCGCCGGTTATACCGATGACCTGTTGTCGGAAGATAAGCTGGATTCGGCGGGCCTGTTTGATCCCGGCAAGGTGCAAAAGCTGGTCGAGCTGCTGCGCCGCCCCGGAGGCGGCAGCGAAGTGAACAACATGGCGCTGGTGGGCATCCTGTCCGCGCAACTGGTCCACGACCGTTTCGTGGCCAACTTCCCGTCGGCGCCCGGCGCGTCAGGAGAACCGGCGCGCCTGATCGATCGCAGAACTCCATCGAAGGGGACATCGTGAATCGATTTGGCAGTACACTCGTGGTGATACTGGCGCCGGCGCTGGCCGTGGCGGTGGCTTTCCAGTCGTGTTCGGATTCATCGACGGTGCCGGAAAAAACTCCCGTCAGCCGCGCCCAATGTTCCCGTACGCCGCTGGCGCCGTCGCCCGGTGCCGTGCTGAATGTGGCGACATTAGTGGAACTGGAAAACGCCGTCGAACAGGCCAACGCCTCGGGCGACGTGACAATACTGCTCGCCGACGGCACCTACGAACTGCGCGATCCCATTCGGATATTCGGCGACCGGGTCGCGGTGCGCGGCGCTTCGGGCAATCGTGACGCGGTGATCATTCGCGGTCCTGGTATGAGTGGCAGCGTGACGCATAATTTCGTGGTGTACGGCGACGCGTTCATCGTCGCCGACATGACGGTGGGATGGACCCAGGACCACGCCGTTCAGTTGGTATACGACAACGACGACGCGGTGATTCACAACGTGCGTTTTGTCGACACCGGCGCGCACATGCTCAAGGTGACCTATCGGCCGGGTTCGTCGGGTTCGTCGGATGACTGTGTGGTGGAGTGGTGTCTGTTCGAATACACCGCCGGTATCGGGCCGGCCAGTTATATCGGCGGCATCGACGCGCGATTCTCGAAACGGTGGATGGTCCGCCACAACGTTTTCAAATCGATCCGCAGTCCTGAGGGCGATCCCTCCGGTTACGCGATTCACTTCCGGTCTCAGTCCAGCGAGACCAGGATCGAGTACAACACGATCGTCAACTGCGACCGGGGTATTGGTCTCGGGCTCGGCGGCAGCGGTCACTTGTGGGGCCTGGTGGCCAACAATATGATTTACACCAGTCGTGACGTCGGTATGCGAATGGAAAATGTATTCGGTACGTTGATTTATAACAACTCGCTGTATACGGACAATTACGATTATTCGATCGAGTATCGGTACGATACCACTCGGGAAATCTCCATCATGAACAACCTGTCAAACGAACCGATATGGGCGCGCGACGGGGCTACCGGCACGGTGTCCTCGAATGTTACAGTCGCGACGTCCGACTGGTTTGCTGATTACCAGAGTGGCAACCTGCACCTGGCCGTCACCGACACGCTGGTGATCGACCGCGGTCTCCCCCTCCTGGAAGTTCCGTGTGATATCGACTGCCAGGCGCGGCCAAGGGGTACGGGCGTTGATATCGGCGCCGACGAGAGATAGCGAGATATCTCTCGCCCGGTAACTTGGCTTCCTGAAATAATCTCTCAAGCAACGGCCGGTTTTTACACCGGCCGTTGTGTCATTTCGATCCGCGGCGAAGTCTCATTTAACAGCGCCATATGTGGCATAAATGCTGTATAATATATCTAGATATACACTTAACGAACGGGAAACACACCATGTCCAGACTGATTATCTGTCTGTTTCTGCTGTTACTGGTTCTTTCGCCCGCCGGGTGCAGTGATTCAACAACCATCCCGGAGGAAGAAGAAGTAATAGAACCGGCCGATTTTGGTCTTCTATTCGACTATCAGACTGAGCCTGCCAACGCGGCCTCCGCCGACATCACGCCGGGGGCCGGTGGCAGCCTGACGGCAACCGGGTCCAACGGGGTTTCCTACTCACTGGTGATATCACCGGAAGCGGTGGACACCATCCGCACGGTGAGAATCACGCCGTTTTCGGGCCTGACGATCACCACTCTGGATTCGACAGTGCGGGACACATCGGCCTGCCTGCAGGGCGCGATGTTCGAACCCGATGGCCTCGAATTTGATTCGCTCGCGGTGCTCACCATTACGTTTCCGGCCAGCGGTGTCGACTGCAGCCTCTCGGACGACTACCGCGTCGTGTTGTTTGACGA
>CAYUDF010000110.1:0-7657 GCA_964443465.1 uncultured bacterium | reverse complement strand
TCGAAACGTATGAAAGTATATACCGACCCCGAAACGGGCGAACTGGTGATCGAAAGCCGCGACGGGACCGTGCGCCTCCAGAAAAACAAAAACGACTGATACTGCATTTTTGAAAAATGCCGACAACTGACCGCGTCCGGCGGCGGTCAGTCCGTTGCCAATACCAGGTTAAACACCGACGAGTCGATCGCGATAATCTTCCGCGAGGCTTCGTCGATCCGGATGTGGATCCGGTCCCCGTACCGCGACAGGCGGTTCAACAGCCGTTTCAACTGCTCGCTCTGCTCGTGTTGAAGATCCGAGATATTGAGTGTGATCGAAGACCGTGTGTTACCCAGCAGGTATTCCGCGTGCTGCGCCACACTGATAAACGATTCCCGTTCGCGCAAACCCTTCATCGAAAATGACACGGCCGCCGCCCGGTCCTTGATCTCCTGGAAAGAAACGCCCAGGTCGCCCTTGTAACGGTGAGTCATATACGCGGCTTTGATTTTATCAACGTAATTCCGGGCCCTCGTTGTGTCCTCCTGGAACTCCTGGACAAAGTGGCGATCCATATAGCTGCGCATAGACAACCCCGAGACCCATTCCGACGCGACCATCACGAACATTCGCGGCCGGGTGACGGGGATCGATCGCAGAAAATGGTATATCCGAGACAGGCCGCCGGGCATCAGCCCTCTGGTGACAAACGTGCGCAGGAGCCACATCAGTTCGCGTGGCGAGTATTGTTCCATGAAGGCCGGACGCGACAGATAGCGAATCTTGTTTCTTATGCGGTCGGCGATGCCTCTGTCGCTGAACAGTTGGTAGTGGAGCTCGCGATATCCGGCGATCATTTCGTCGTAAGTCATTCCCTTGGGGATGACGTTTGTTTTTAGTTTCGAATTATCCACCGACGTTGCGCCGTCTATCAGCCGGTTGTCTTTTTCCAGCCGTTCGTAGAGCGGGGTTCGGGGGACCGCGGTCAACAGCCCGATCATCGCCGACTGTATGCCCGCCCTTGTGATGAACTCGCGCTGCTTCTCAAACGTCGCGGTTGTGTCGTTGTCAAATCCTATGATAAACCCGCCCAGAACGTCGACGCCGTAAGAATAAATCTTGCGAATGGACGCCACGATGTCCTGCTTCGTGTTCTGAAGTTTTTTTGTTTCTTTCAGGCTTTCTTCGTCGGGCGACTCGATGCCGATAAATACCCACTGGAAGTTGGCTTCGCGATACAACCTCAGTAGTTCGTCGTCGACGGCGAGGTTTAACGACGCTTCTGTACCGAAGTTAAAAATGTAGTTGTGCTTTATCTGGTAGTCCCGCAGAAACCTCATCAATTCCTTGGCCTTGGGTTTGTTGCCGATCAGGTTGTCATCGACAAAAAACACCGACCGTACACCTTGAGCGCGGAGCTGGTCCAGTTCGCGGCCCACCTGTTCCACCGGTTTGGTCCGGGGTTTGCGCCCGAACATCACGATGATGTCGCAGAACTCGCACCGGAAGGGACAACCCCTCGAGAACTGAAGGCTGATTGCCTGGTATTTTGGGATTTTGATCAGGTCGAAACGTGGCGCGGGTGAATCCGCGAGGGAGACGGTCCCTGTCTCGTGGTACAACGGTTTCTGGATTCCGGCTTCGAAATCGCGGCAGAATTGCGGCCATATATATTCGGCTTCACCGGCTATTACCGTATCGGCCAGTGAATGATAGTTTTCGGGGGCAAGCGAAGCGTAACTGCCTCCGGCGACGACGAAGTACCCCGAGTTTTTATAAAACGCCAGCAGTTCTTTCTGCCGGTCGAGTTGCACGCCCATGCCGCATACCCCCACGATATCGGCAACCGGTCGCAGCGGCACGGTTTCGATGTTTTCGTCGATGATCTCCACTTCCCAGTCTTCCGGGCATAAAGCGGCCAGAGTCGCCAGACCCAGCGGCGGGTTTACCGTTTTTTTCATTGGACGAAAAGTGTCGAGAGCCCACTTGAAACTCCAGAAGCTTTCGGGGAATTTGGGATTGATCAGCAGCAGTTTCATTCGTCCAAGGCTCCTTGGTTCCGGGAGAAAAATAGAGGGGGCAAGAGGTGTGCCAGCAGGCAGCTTATACCCAATATACAGGTATTGTCAATCGGGTGAAACCAAAAGAGCCGGGATTATTGCAATCCCGGCTCTTTTTTTACCTGTGGATAAAATCACAAAAAACGGTTAATCAGCATCCGCCCTCTTTCTTGGACGACCGCTTGATCTGCTTTTTGGGTGTGGGCGGAGGTGGTGCGCTGGCCGCCGATGAGCCGGTAAAATGAGCGTATAAAGCGGATTTCATCCTGAATAATTCGATATCTTCTCGTGTCGCGTCCGCCGACAGTTCGGGCTGTGTCAGGATATCGGCCTCGAACGCTTCGTATCCGCCCTCCAGTACCCACACGGTGCCCTCAAAAGCGAGCACGGATGCGGGCAGAACCGATTCGACTGCGCCGGCTGCGCCGACATTGCCGACATCGCCGTAAACGACAAGGATGCGGGACGTGGGAAGATCCGCCACAAAAGTGGCGTCCGGGTCGTCCGCTGGTACCGAGATTGACCCGGGGATACGTTTTGCGTCTTCTTCCGTGTGCCGAAGGTCGACGAGGTAATAGCGGTTTGGTGTTTCGACGGCCATCTGCGCGAGTTCCACCGGTGAAATCGTGTCGACTCGCCGTTCACTTTGCGCCGGTTCCGGTTTTGAAATCAGCATGGTGGCCAGTCCGACCACCGAAACAACAGCCAGGCCGGACAGGACGCGGCGGCGGATCTGCAGTGGATTGGCCGGCCCGTTGCCGCGCGAAAACATTTTTTCCAGCTTGTCGCCGCCGACAAACATGCCGATCGCCATCGCGGTAACGGCCAATGCCAGCACCGCCTGGGGCAGGCCGGTCAGGTCTGTAAACCGCAGTACGCCGAGGTCGCCGCTCAGGTAGAATCCTTCCACCCACGGGTACGCGAACCCGAAAAGTACCGAACCCAGCGCCACACCGCCAATGGCGGCCAGGCCGTCCAGTTTGCCCGACGCCATCCCGACGATGCCCGTTCCCGGACAAAAACCGGAGACTATAAAACCCGCTCCCAGCAATAGCCCGCCGACGAGCTGGGGCCACAGGTAGGTGTGTGGGATGTTGATGGCGCTGATGTCCAGCACACCCAGGCCAGACAGAATCGTCATGCCCAGAAGCGCCGTTACGATTGCTGTGAACATCACCTTGAGCACGCGCAGGTCGGTCAGGTAAAACTGGCCGGCGAGATTCGTCGACACGCCGAAACCGGCGCGTTCCAGAACAAAACCGAAACAGATCCCGATCAGGGCTCCAAATACCAGACCTGTCTGGTGCCCGAAAAAATCGTTCATGTAGAGAGGGAGTTCCATCATCGCCACTGCCTCCTTACAAAAGGAGCCACCAGGTAACCGCCGGCAAATATCGCCATCATGAATACCCACGATCCCACCGACAGCAGTGAACCGCCGCTCAGCGCCTGCCCCGACGTGCAGCCCCGGCCAAATCGCGCGGCCACGCCCATCAGGATACCGCCGAGAATTGCCAGGCCGATCCGGCCCCACGCCGACACCAGTTTCTTTTCACCCCGCACGACTTCCAGTTTGAGCCGCCCGCCGCTGTATGCGCCGATCAAGCCGCCCAGAAATACACCGAGTACCAGGTACACCAGCCAGTTGTCCAGGATGTGAGAGACGCCGGTCACGTATTTCGCCATGTAGGGGCTGTTTTCTACCGCTTCGGGCGCCACCAGGTGTGCGGCCCCGATACCCAGCCGGGTCACCGCGCCGGACGATCCCAGGCCGAATCCCATAATGAGGAACGAGCCCAGGAGTACCAGCCCCAGTGCCACACCGGCGACATAGGGATTCCAGAATGGACGTGGTTGCATGATTTTCTCCGTTAATGTAACGAGCCGAATGACGATGCCTGTCCCGCCACCAGCAGAATCCACCGTAGCGACAGGCCGCCAATCAATATCAATACCGATGTGATAATCGCCGGTTTGACGCCGCGTTTCTGTTCGATGACCTCCATCGAAAACGGCACGACCAGTCCGAGGATCACAACAAGACTCCAGAAAACGCCCGTCCACCGGCCACCGAGTAATTCGCGGCCGGCTTCCTGGGTGACACGGTTACCCGTCATTAAAGTCATAATAAACAAACCGATAAAAGCCAGTTCGGCGATGATGAGCGCCATGTCCCACCGCACCAGCTTGTGCTGGGCTTCACCGGTTGGCCGGAATAATAACATCAACGCCGCGGCTGTCGACAAACCCGATATCAAAAACAGCGGACCGAGGATCGTGGAGTTCCACATCGGCCGCGCGCCCAGCGTGCCCAGCAGAAGACCGGTGTATGTTCCCAGCGACACCCCGGCTATGATGCTCGACCACAGAATAAGGTTTCTGTGTTTGTCGAAAACTTTGGTGAGCCAGACGTCGATCCGTCCGGGTAATAGCCGTGACATGTCCGCCGGGTCCTGCAGCAGCAGCCAAAGAAACAAACCCGCCGGGTAGACGAGGAGCAGAATCCACGAGCCCCAGGACATCGGTGATGACGGTTCGAACGAAAGATAAAACCGAAAGACGTGGGTCTTGAACTCGAGGTCCAGGAACAACGCGACCATTCCCAGCGATATCAGCACCAGGCCGAGCAACGGCATGTGCCGGATCGACATGGGCAGTTTGTCCTGTTTCATGGAAAGGAGCGCAGGCAGCACCAGCAACCCCGCGGCCAGGCCGCCGAGAAACAGGTATACCGGGATCTCCCACCCCCAGATGTGGAGTGTGGGGTCGATCCCGTGATTATGCCGCGTGGTAACGGTCTCTACAAATTCACTCGATATCGAAAACAATTTGACCTCCATCGAAGATCAGATCAGAAAGTAAACGTGCGGCTCACACCCGGTTTCGGGATGGTTAACCTTGTATTTTCTCGTCCGCAACAGTTTTGACACTTTGGAATCGGGATCGTTGAGGTCTCCGAACTCCAGGCACATTGCCGGACAAACCTCGACACACGCCGGATCCTTGCCTTCCTGCACCCGGTGCAGACAGAACGTGCACTTGTCGACGTATCCGTCGGGGTGCACGTAGCGCGCGTCGTACGGGCAGGCGGCGATACACGCCTTGCAGCCCGTGCATTTGTTGTGGGAGACCAGCACGATGCCGCCCTCGTTGATGTGACTTGCCCCGGTGGGACACGCGTCCACGCACGGCGGATGTTCACAGTGATTGCACCGCTCCGAACGTATCTCCATTTTCAGGTTGGGGAACTTGCCCTCGACAACCTCCACAATCCAGTCGCGGCAGAAGCCATCGGGCACGTTGTTTTCCGCCTTGCATTCGAGCACACAGGCTTTGCATCCGATACACCGTCTGGTATCGACAACCATCGCGTATCTTTTTTCGGTGCCTCCGATCATGCTGCTACCCTTTCGATGCGAACAAAGTTGGTGTTCATGCCCGTTCCCCCCATAATCGGGTCCGTTTTATATTTCGTGACCAGGTCCGAATCGCTCGCGCCGCGGCCGTTGGCGAACCTCAGTTTTCTGGCCTTGTGGCCGTACCCGTGGACCATGTATACGCAGTCTCCGCGGATTCGCTGTGTCGCCTTGAGCCGTATCGGATCGCAGCGCACATTGTCCTGGTTCACCAGCGTCACCATTTCTCCGTCGGACAAACCCAGTTCGGCGGCAATCTGCGCGTTGACCCACACTTCGTTTTCCGAGTACACCTCGGAGAGGAACCGGTTGTTGGTGGTTCGCCCAAACGTGTGGACCGGCGCTCGGCCGAACAGCAGGCGATAGTGTTCAGGTGGTGGTTCCTCCGGCGGGGTAAACTGGGGCATCGGATCAAAACCGGAGTCGGCCAGTTGTTGCGAGTACAGTTCGATCTTGCCGGACGGCGTGTCGAATGACGGCTCGATACCGTCTTCGATGTAGATCGGCCCGGCTTCCTGGAGCAACACACCTTTGGCCTGTAGTTCGTCGCAGTCGTATCCGCCGGATTTCACCCGGTGTTTCGCGTATTCAACGCTGTCTTTCCATGGGAAGTAATCCTCCAGACCGATCCGGTGAGCGAGCTCACGGGCAATCCACCAGCCCGGTTTGCTGTCGTACATCGGTTCAACAACCGGTTGCCGGACAGCTAGAAACGCCTGCTTATACCCCGGCGCGTGGACTTCGTCGCACCGCTCCAGGTACGTCGCTTCCGGAAGTACGATGTCCGCCCAGCCGGTGATTTCCATCGGCAACACGTCGATGGCGACCATAAAATCGAGTGCCTGGATCGCCTCTTTTGTTTTTTCGGGCGCGGGTAAGGACTGAATCAGGTTGGTTCCGTACACCATCCAGCCCTTGATGTCGTACTCAGCCGTTCCCGGGATACTGGCGTCGCACAGTCCGGACGCCAGCGTGGAGTTGGCCAGCGGATACACGGTGTTTTTGGGCATATCTACAGAGTTCGCCGCGATTTTGCCGTATTTTGTGTACGGGTATTTCGGCAGGTTCATCTTGGCCGGGAAGTAGAAGCCGCCTTCGCGTCCCCACGAACCGAGCAACGCGTTCAACAGCGCGATCGCCCGGCTGCGTTGCGTGTCGTCTCCGTACCATGTGACGTGGCGGCCGGGGTGGATCAGCGAGGCGGGGCGTGCACCCGCGATGATCCGTGCCGTCTCAACGATGATTTCGGGGCGGATGGTGGTCAGTGTGTACGCCCATTCCGGCGTTTTGTCGGTAAGGTGGGCTTTGAGCCGATCGAATCCGGTCGCATATTTCTCGATGTAATCCCGGTCGTACAGGCCCTCTTTGACGATCACGTGCATCCACGCGAGCAGCAGCGCCATGTCGGTGCCCGGCTTGATCGGCAGCCAGTGGCTTGCTTTGCCCGCCGCCGTTGAAAACCGCGGGTCCACAACGATCAACTGGGCGCCCTTCGAGATGGCCGTCGACATATCCTGCACCTGGGTGTTGTGCATGTTCTCGCCAATATGTGATCCGATCAAGGTGATCACGCGGGCGTTTTCCATGTCGGTATTTTCCGGAGATCCCACACCCGACCCGTACGTCAGCTGAAACCCGACTTCACGCGGGCCGCGGCACTGCGCATACGATGGCGCCGCGCTGTTGGGAGATCCATACGCGCGGAGCAGGTGCCGGAACCATGACCCGCCGTACCCGTGGGTGTACAACGCCATCGCCTCCGGACCATATTTTTCCCGGATTTTCAACAGCCGTTCGGCGACTTCGTCAAGCGCCGTTTTCCACTCGACCTCTTCGAATACCTGTTCGCCGCGTTTCTGAACGCGGATCAACGGCTTTTTAAGACGGTCGGGATCGTACAACAGACCCATACCACCGGTGCCGCGGGGACAAAGCCGGCCCCGGGACAACGGGTGATCGGGATTTCCGGTGATCTTGGTCACGAGACCGTCTTTGACGTGGGCGAGGACACCGCACTTCCAGAAACATATCTCGCAGAACGTGGGGACAACCCTGTCCCCCTCAGTTCCCGGATCGTGAACCAGCGGCATGTCCAGACCCCACCAGTTGGTGAGAAGTCCGGAGCTGGCCGCGAGGCCGGCCGTCGTCGCGCCGCTGATTTTGATAAAATCTCGTCTGTTCATCGGGGCCATCAGTTTT
>CAYUDF010000109.1:0-7735 GCA_964443465.1 uncultured bacterium | reverse complement strand
CCCTTGGAGGAAGTCGGACTGCTTCTTCTTGACCGGCCAGTTGATGAGCTGGATCTTTTCTCCCACACGTACGTACAAAAGGAAGTCGCCTTGATATGGAAATGCGGTTCCTTGAGGTCGCACGTTGTGTACTTCGAATGCCACACCTTCATTTCATCGTCGCCCACCTTTGCGACGTTTTCTCCGTTGTAAAATCCCTGTTCGAAACGGGTCGATCCGTCATTGACCACACCCGCTCCCGCTTCCAGGTCGTAGTTCATCCGGTTGCCAAAGAATTCCTGACCGCCGTCCACCAGCTTTGGATCGCCCCTCGCGTCCATCAGTTGAAGTGACGACAGGTAGGTTATCTGGTCACCCGTGAGGATTCGTTCCTGGTAAAGAATCTCGGCGTCCTTCTCCAGGACCAGGTCTTTGGTCACGGCGAAATACTCGATCCATTTCGCCTTATAAACCACTTTCTCCGCTTTTTCGGGAAAGGGCACATACGTGAGGTTGGAGTCGTACACGGCCCTCAGGCTGTCCGTGGTCTGGCTTTCCCTGAGATCCACATACTTGTAAACCCCGTCAGCGGTACCGGTTACCCGGACGTACTCGAGAGAGTCGGAGTTAAACAGGAAAAACATACTGTCTCCCCTGATGAAGTTGCTCTCCGTCTTGCGGGGGGCGGTGGGGAAATACTCGCTGACGGCGTTGTGGAGCACGTGTATCGAGTCCACGCGGTTTTCGCTGAGATGCAGGCTCATAGTGTCGCCGGAAATCCAGTTCTCGCGCCCCACCACCATCGTGTCACGCTGCTCTTCCCTGATCTGGGCTTCGCCGTTGATATTGATCCGCTCCACTTCCTCGTCGTTGTACTGAAGCGCCATCATCATGCCTTTCATCAACACCTGGTCCTGCCGGGCGAGCGGATTGCCGTACAGTTCCGCGCGGTTTTCTTCGTCGAAAAGGGCGGCGGAGTCACACTGGGTGACCATATTACCCTTCAGTATCTTTACTCTGTAGTATGCGACCGCCCGCTTTTCATCGGGATACACGCGCATGGTGTCGCTGTCGATTGTCACCGGTTCGGGCGAGTCAGGATCTACCGTCAGGTGTGGGTTGCGGTCAATCACACCTTCACCGCTGTCACGATAATAATAGCCGTGTTGCCCTTCGGCGGTGAATCCCTCATCGGGGTTTGTGATGCGGACGTTCCCGAAGGCTTCCGTTTTTTCGTTTTCCCGGTCGTAATAAAGACTGTCTGCGTACAGAGTGGTTGTCGAATCGCGCGCCTCCACGTTGCCGATCAACCAGGCGCGTCCCGTTTCTTTGGAGTACGACGCCTGATCGCAGGTCACTTCCCAGCCCTCGTCGACAACCCGGACGTTGTAACGCATGATCGCCAGGTCATCGAATTTGTGATACTCCCCCTCGTCACCCCACATCGTCATTGCCTCCTGCGCAATTTTCACGTCACCGAATAAAAAAGTGATCTCCCTGTCGAAATAGTACAGTCCCCGCCGGCTGGTAACGACCACGTCCTCGTGCTCGATCCTGACGCCGGACGGCATTTCCATCACCATCTCGTTTTCGATTTCCTTCAGCGTGCTCTGGGGGCCGGTGACCTGGTATGTAGACTTCGCCAACCGGACGGAATCGACGACGGTCTCCGCCGTCGTCTGCGCGAGAGCGCGGGAAATCCCGGATACGAATCCGGAACCCGTCTGGACCGCGATATAAAGGAAAAGAAGGAACAGGCAGGCACGAAATCGGGAACAGAAGAGCGCACGAAGGCGTCTCTGAAGAGCGGGCGCACGGCTAACGGTTTTCTTGTTCACTGTTCTCGACAAATTCTTGCGCGCATCACCGGGGTAGTTAATTACAGCAGGTTTGATCCTCAACCCTTTTTACGGCCCCCAACCGCGTCTCTCGCCATCAATGCGGCGCCTGCAACGGACGCGTCGTTTCCCAGGACCGTTCGGGTCACTTCTGCCAGCCGCGCGGGCTCCGCGAACGCGCAACGGCTGATTGCTTTTTCGACGTGCGGCTCGAGCAGATCGAAAGAGCTGGCGATTCCACCCCCCACTACCACTTTTTCCGGGTTAAAAATGTTGATCATCGACGCCAGGCCGATTCCCAGCACATCACCGGTTTGTCTGACAACCGCCGTGGCGGCGCCGTCTCTCCGGCGCGCCGCCTCGAATACCAGATGCGGCGACAGCCTTTTTTTCTTTTCGGTCACCCATTGACGCAGGATCCGGCCTTTTCCTTCCCGCAGCCGGTCGCGCGCCGATCGCACAATACCGTAGGACCCAACGTACGCCTCGAGACATCCGCGATTTCCGCACCGGCACTTCGGGCCATCAAAATTTACCGTCATGTGCCCCAGTTCGGCCGCGTAGTTGGCGGAGCCCCGCAACACTTTGCCGTCAACGATCGCACCGCCACCCACACCCGTCCCCAGCGCAACAAACACCAGATTGCGGACGCGGCGGTCCGCGCCCAGCCGGTATTCGCCGTATGCCGCACAGTTGACGTCGTTGTCTATTACTGTATATACACCGAGCGCCCGGCTGGCAATCCGGGTCAACGGCGAATTTTCCCACCCCGGCAGGTTGGCAGAGGTGTGAAGGTACCCCGTGGCCGGATCGAACAGGCCGGCACAACCCACTCCGGCCGCCACGATTTCGGTATCTTTACCGAGTTTAACGAGCGAATCGCATGCCAGCCGGATTCGCTGGAACGTCTTTTGCGGTTTTTCGTCGGGTAATGTGTCAACGAGACCGCGCGCGTAAATCCTGCCAGTACCGCCCACGACGGCAATCTTGACGTTTGTGCCACCGATATCTATTCCGAGATAGACCTTCAATCGTATTCACCCGGTGCGTACAGTCGTCGGCCGAACTGGTCGATGACGTGATGAGATCCCGTGACCAGCACCCGCGCGCAGGGGTTGTCGGGTTGAATCAAATTCCGGATCAACTGCATCCAGTAATCATTACCGACGCCCGCAACAGCCTGTTTGTTACATAACATAACATCGGTACCCGAATCCCTGAAACAGCTATCGAGATATTTCACAGCTAATTCGGCGGGTTCCATGGCATCCTTGTCGTCCGTCGACACAACATATACCCTGCCGACGGCGGACGCGACCCGGTGCGGAAACTCGAACAACTCCTTGCGCCGCATCAAACCCAGTACCAGGGCGTTTTCTTCTGTGGGTGACTGGGCCGACAAGTGGTCGAGCGCGGCAACGAGCGCTTCGTCGTTGTGGGCGACATCAAGAATAAACCGCTTATTCGACGTCCAGCTGTCGTGCGGTTCGACCGTCTCGAACCGGCCGGGCAGGTAGGCGGTTGACAGCGCTTCGGGTACCTGTTTCAGCGGACCCAGGACACGTTCCGCCGCTCCAACGGCCAGCAGCGCGTTGCCCCCCTGGTGTCCACCCGGGTACGGCAGCTCGACCCGGCCATAATCAGCCGACGGTGTCTGCAGACTCACGGTTGTAGACTCCGGCCCCGCGCCGTTCCCCCGAACTACCCCCAGGTCGTCCGCGGCAACCACGGGGAACCCATCCCTGAACGCCTTTTCCGCCACGATCTCCCGGAGAGCCGGTTTGAGCCCGCCGACGAGCAGCGGTACACCGCGGCGGGTGATTCCCATTTTTTCGCGCAGTATCTCTTCTTCGCTGTCGCCCAGTATCCGGCGGTGGTCGAGTGAGACGCCCGTAATCACCGACAGAATCGGCTCAACGGCGTTAGTGGCGTCAAAACGTCCGCCCAGGCCGGTCTCCAGCACGGCGTAATCAACACCATGGGCTGCAAAAATTAAAAATGCGATCGCGGTAATCGCTTCGAAGTAACTGAAGGTAAGCTCGTCGCGAAGTGCAACGATTTGCGCCGCCGCCTGTTCCATTTCGTCAATTGTTACCGGGACACCGTCGAGATTTACACGCTCTGTGACTGAATAAACGTGGGGAGACGTGAAACGGCCGACGTGAAAGCCATTGTGGGAGAGTATCGACGCCAGCATCGACGTCACTGACCCCTTGCCGTTCGTACCCGCGACCACAATGGAGCGAAACGACCGTTCGGGGTGCCCGATGCGGGCCAGCAATGCCTGAATATTGCCGAGGCCAAGCGTCATTGCCGCCGGCGATAGTCCAAAAATGATGTCCAGGTTTTCGGGGAGTGTTGTCGAAAGGTCAGGATACCGCCGGAGACTGGTTGTCATCCTTCACTTCCTGTGGCGTCACGGACTCCATTGCGTGGCAAAAAAAACCCAGCACCCCATCCACCGCCGGCCGGAGTGAGTGACGGGACTGGATCATATCGATCATGCCGTGCTCAAGGAGGAATTCGCTCCTCTGGAATCCTTCGGGCAGATCCTGTCCGATTGTCTGCTTGATCACACGGGGACCGGCAAAACCGATAAGCGCCTTCGGTTCGGCGATGATAACGTCGCCGAGGCTGGCGAAACTCGCGGTGACACCGCCGGTTGTCGGATTGGTCAGAATCGAAATATACGGAACACGTTCGACGGACAGCTTCTGCAGTATGGCGCTTGTTTTTGCCATCTGCATCAACGAAAAAATCGATTCCTGCATCCTGGCGCCACCCGAACGCGAGACCACCATCAATGGCCAGCGGTTGTCCAGCGCGTCCTGGGCCGCGCGAAAAATCTTTTCGCCAACCACAGAGCCCATGCTGCCACCCATAAACGAGAAATCCAGAATCGCGAGAACGATCTCACGGTCGTGCATCGTCGCGAACCCGGTCACAACCGCGTCCTCGCGCCCGGTTTTATTTATGTAGTCGCGAATCCGGTCCTTGTAGCGTTTCAGGTCCTTGAATTCGAGCGGATCACCCGATCGAATCCCGGTGTGGGTTTCCTCGAACGAATCCTCGTCACACAGGATCTGGATGTACTGGTCGGTGGAGATCATGAAGTGGTAATCGCACTTCGAGCACACCCACAACTGCTTTTCAAGCTCCTTGACGTACAGGATCTCGCCGCAGTAGTCGCACTTCTGCCACAACCCATCGGGAATGGGTTTTTTCTGTGACGCCTGAACGCCCTTTTTTGCTCGCTTGAACCAGGACACGCTTGAAATATTCCTTGTTTTTGCGGGTTTACCAGATTTTAAACACTATAGCCTCTGTCCCAGGCGGGAACAACCGATTTTTCACCCGGTTTTTGCTCCGCGGTCCGGGCCGGATATCAACTCGATCAGGATATCCCCCAACGATTCACACATCGACTGCGCGACGGCCTCAACCCGCGAGTGGGCGATCGGTTCGTGGCTGATTCCGGTGCCTCTATTTGTAACCGCAGCAATAATAGCGACTTCCATGCCAACCGACAAAGCAAACTGCGCTTCAGGGGCGGCGGACATTGTGGCGACGTCGGCGTCCATCTCCTGGAGCAACCTGATTTCTGCCGGACTTTCGTACGCCGGTCCCGCGTTACAGGCCAGCGTTCCGCGGACCACCGCCCGTCGCGCCCGTCCGGCGGCACTTTCCACGGACCTTGTCAACGATCTCGAGGGGAAAAACCGGACCCGGCCGCCTCGTCGCGGATACACCCGGGGGCGGTTCTGAAGATCGACAATCTCTTGTATTACAACAAGTTCACCCGGTTCGAGGCCTCCGTGCACACCCCCGGCGGCCGAAATTGTCACCACATCCTGGAAACCCCTGGATTTCAGCCAGTCGATCAACGGCGCCATTGTCGACCCGCCACCTTCGTACAGGTGCCGGCGCCCCGACACCACGGCCAGGCGGCGGCCCGTGTCGGAGTGGATTCCCACCATCACCTGCCCCCGGTGCCCCGAAACCGTACATTCCCCGAGATCCGGGATTTCCTCGAAAGGCACCCGTTCGTCAAACCGGAATTGCCGGTCCAGCCGCTCGCCCAGAGCGCCCATTCCGCTGCCCGCGATGATCGCGAGTCCCCCGGAATTCCCGCCTTCCACCCGGTTGTCTGTGAACTCAGCTCCACGCACCTGGATCCGTCCTTTCGTCCGGTGGCACAAAACGCACCATGACCACGGCGTCTTCGCTGTCTTCCTCGTAGTAGCGCGGGCGAACACCGATTTGTTTGAAACCGAACGACTCGTATAAACGGATGGCGGATTCGTTGCTCTCCCGCACTTCGAGTGTGATGAATCTTCTTTCTTCCTGCGCGGCGAGGTCGAAAAGGTATCGGAGCATCATCCGTCCGATGCCGGACCGTTGTCTCGATGGCTCAACGGCGATGTTGATGAGGTGGACTTCCTGACGCAACAGCCAGGCAATCATGTACCCGATCATATTTTCGCCGTCCAGGACAACGTACGCCATCACCGGCCGGTTCACTTCCAGTTCCTGGACAAACATTTCATCCGTCCAGGGGGTCTTGAACACCCGTTGTTCAATATCAACAATGGCCGGTATGTGGACCTTTTTCATGGTCTCGAGTGTCAGGTCATTCATGGGGATTAATCGGTTTGAGCGGTTTGAGCACGGCGTCACTGGACCGAACGTATCTCGGCTCCAGCGACGACACCGCTTCGTGCGACAGCGGAGCAAGTTCCCTTGCGATCCCACAGAGATACGCCGTCGACGGCGCGGCCTGTTCGGGCGAAGCGACGCGTGTGGGTTTTGTATTGATTTCTTCCAGGGCGGCCCGGTATTGAATCGTTCCCGAACCGACATAAATCGGATCAAACTGTTTTGCGCGGCCGACAAATATCCCGGGCGCCTCGGCACGCGGGCCTACCAGCTCTGCCAGGCCAGGGGGGAGACCGTGATTGCCGCTTCCGTCCCGCGGTCGTGCGTACACCGCCCCGTAGATTTCGCCCTTCCGCGCATCCACCATCGCACACACCGCCGATTCTTTCCCGGTGTCGTCGGAAGTCGAAACCGTCGAACCGGGATCAGGCCGGAGAAACGGCAGCGACAACAGTTCCAGTGTGCCGACGGTTACGATCTCGACGTCCAGTGCTGCGGCGAGCCCCTTGACGTACGCCATACCGATACGAAGCCCGGTAAAACTGCCGGGACCTTCGACCAGCGCGATACGTGTAATGTCCGCCGGTTGCATCCGGCGCTCGCCAAGCACGCGGTCGACGCAAAACCCGAGTTCGACCAGGTGCGAAGAAGTTGCCCCGAATCGGGCGCAGGTGGGGGGCGAAATCCCGTCGTCCAGACAGACCCCACCCTCAACGTGTGATGTATCGATCCCCAGTATTACCATTTTTCAGCGCCCGCAAATATGTCGGCGGCCTGCGCCGTGCAGCGGATATCCAGTTGGCGTTCCGATTCGGTCTCCGGTTCCGGCGACGGACTGGACATCTCAACAACGATGTCCGACAAACCCAGCAGCAGTTCAGAACGGTCTCCCCATTCCGCCAGGATCACCCTGCCACTCCCGATCGTATCGAACACACCCAGTTCCTCGATTTCGGATTCGTACTCCAACCGGTAGAGGTCGATATGGACAACGGGCAACCGGCCTTCGAATTCTTCGAACAAAATAAACGTGGGACTCAACACGGTTTCGGTCACGCCCAATCCCCTGCAGATCGCACCGGCCAGCGTTGTTTTGCCCGCACCCAACGTTCCCACCAGCGATATACACACCCCGGTCTGGATCGCCGCGCCTAACGCTTCACCGAACCGGGCGGTTTCGTCGGCCGAACGGGTGTTGAACTTCAGTGTGGTAGTTCGTTCCATTGTTATTTAGGCGAAAGGGTCAGGCAAGGCAGAATCAT
>CAYUDF010000108.1:0-7740 GCA_964443465.1 uncultured bacterium | reverse complement strand
CTGGGTCTCGTAGAAACCAATTTCCAGATCGTCCCGGAGGTCCAGCGTAATCGCCTGGGTTGTGGATGTTTCGAGCGTTCCGGACAGCGGGGTTACCGTAAACCAGTCCTCCGTCGGCTCGGCTATTGTATATGCTACGGGCTCATCCGTTCCGTTCACGAGCTCCGCCTCCAACGTCCCGGGGCTGAGGTAGATGAGGTTCTCAGTGAGCTCACGTCCGCTCCAGCCGAACTGACTCTTCCGGTAGTCGAACTCCCACGTGACGGGGCGTGTCAGAACGTTCCCTGCGCGGTCGCTGACGCCAATGACGCGCGCTTCGAGCCGCCGGCCTTCGAGAAGATCTGGGTTCACCGTGGGTGTGAGGGTGATCGTCCTGTCGTCGCAGGATGTCAGAAAATCAACAGGCTCCCCTTTATCCGGCCCGTCGAGATAGGTGAGCGTGACCGTCGTCGCATCAACCGACTGGCAGTTGATCGCCTCTACGAAAGTGATGAAGATGTCCTCCCCAAAGGAGAGCTCTCCATCCGATGGTTCGCGCGACTCGACAGCCAGCGGTCCGTCGTCCTCGAA
Organism: uncultured bacterium; assembly: GCA_964443465.1. GTDB lineage: Bacteria > Krumholzibacteriota > Krumholzibacteriia > WVZY01 > JAKEHA01 > CAYUDF01. The sequence continues at coordinate 7,170 of CAYUDF010000108.1, read as the reverse complement.
CGTCACACTGAAATAGACCGTGTCGGCCCGCTGCAGCGGCGCACCTTGTTCCCACAACGCGTACTCGCACGGTGGATACAATATTACGGCAAGGTTCTCGTAGACGTGCTCGGTTGGACCCCGCTCGACCGTGAGCGCCGCGTGCTGCGTTTGCCCCGGATCGATAAAGTACTGCTGGAGCCCGTTCATTATCGTCTCGCCGCCAACCTTCACAATCGCCCCGCCCGGGTTCGATGCTGTGAGCAGACGAAGCACGTAGAGGCGCCCTTCTTCAGTCGGGCTCAGGTTGGACAAGTTCAATGTGAAAATGGCCGGTTCACCGGCGGGGATCACCCCGTTCAACTGAGCCGCGTCCGGTGTGACGGAGAGAACCGGCTTGTCCCTCGGCACCATACGCGCTTCGCCGGCAAGATCCGCCCACGGCTCATACGGACACGAGCTAATCCCCGCACGCACATCAAAGACCGGCGACGGATAAAGGTCGTCCTGTTTGATATCCACACTGAAATGGTCACCGAGGTCGTCATCACTCAGCACATAGCCGACCGTGGTCGACCGAGTCTCCGTGGTGTCCACCAGAGATCTGACTTCGCTCGTTTGAGAGAAATCGACGTCCAAATATTGCAATTCAACAAAACCAAAGATATTGGTATAGATACCCTTGTCGCTCTCGTCATCTGTGAAAAACGTCGTGGACTTCCGATACGTCTCGGTTGTATCCGCGGTGAATGCATACGAGTAGTCGGCGCCCGCACTGAACGAACGGTTCTCGGTCAATTGGGCGCTTGATTTCAGATAGTCATTTTCACGGAGCATTTCGATCCAGGCGTCTGCCATTTTTTGAAACACCGCCACTGAGTCTGAATCGGCCCTCGCCGCATAGTAATCGACTTTCGACTCCACCTCTGGAATTAGCACGTCAGCGATGTACTGCTCGGAATAGGCAAAAATCGTCTCAAATCCGTTGGGTTCGAACCCCACGGATTTGGAACGAACCACCTGACAGCCTTCCACCTCGATCACGCCCACCTCTGAGAAGACAAAATTGAGCCCTGCCCCGACAAATACATCCCCTTCTCCGCCGGTGAACAGGTCACTCGATGAAGTGGCGAAGACTTCGTCGATGGAAGTCGTCACAACAGTCGCCCCATATTCGTCAATGGTCTCGTGGTGGGTATATCTTTTTTGGGTATCGCGCTGAACGGCGAAGTCCAACTCAAATGCGTCGATTCCCCACGACGGAAGAGGCAGTGGGCCCGTAGGAATGAGGAGTGTTTGCATAAATTTGGAGATCGCGAACGTCGCGCTAACACCCTTCTTCAGATTCCTGACTTCGCCATCCTCATTTGTTGTCCACGATTCCATATCGAAATCAATCGTCGAACTGGTGGTATATCCCTTTTCGAGAAACGCGTAGGAGTTGTCCCCGGGCGGGTCACGCAGGATATACAGGGGCATCGGCGGCGTCTTCATCGTCACAAAGTCGGCACCCTCGGGCGCAATATGGCCCGTCACGAGCGCCCACTCCGTGACCGTTACGGGTGACCTCCCTTCAACAACCGCGTCGATCCGGATGTACTTCTGGAAGGACCGGTCGTTGCCCTGAGCATCCGTGCGGCCTACGATAAGGCTAGGTGAAATGGCGGCTGTGCGGTAATTCGGCAGAAACTGACCGAGCGTATCGATAACACCCGCGACACCGTTTCGTACCTGAAGCACGAACGGCTTGTCCTCCCGGTCGGCGATTTCGTCGTAGATTGTCACCGTACCGCTCTCGAGCTCGCAGGTTCCACCGGGCCCGTAGTCTTCTTCGACCCTTATCGAGATCTCGAACACCGTTTCCTGCGGTATGATGGGAAGATCTTCAGGAAGCGGTTGCCCGTCGAAGGTGAGATCCGGGCAGTCCGCGAACAGCTCCATTCCGGTAACGGTCACGATAAACGGTGCCCGGTACACGAAGTCCAGTGTGGCGCTCGTGTCTGCCAGTTCAACCGAGCGTTCCCCGAGAGTCTGGAAAAACTGGACGACGTCGGGTTTGTTCAATCCCACCGGAATAGAGTCTTCTATTACCGAAGCACTCACAAGGTAGGCCTGGGGGGGCAGGTCGATGCTATAGGCTGACTCCCCCGTTAAGATCGTATCCGCTTGCACCAGACAATTGGTCTCGCTGCGAATCGACAGGATGACGGGCCCGATCGAACGCCCGCATCCACCACCCACACCACCGGATAAAGTCCGCATCGTTGTATCGGTGAAAGCAACTCCCGAGATATCGCCTATAACTTCATTTTCCCCGGTAAAATCGATCATCTCCGGGTCGAACAAACGACCCTCCAGGACAGGCTGGATCGAATGCTCGCCAAGATCCACCGACACGGCGAACTTGCCGTTCTTGTCCGTCGTCGCCGCGGGCTGACCGTCAACGTTGATCGTGACATCCGGCGCGGCGCAACTGGTGCCTCTGAACTGGATGACTCCGGCGACCGTAAACGACGAGATATCCTCGAAATTCACCTGGTTCTCGACCGGGTCCTCAGTCGTGAGCGTCACCACCCTGTAAGCCGGTTCGAACTGGCGGTCGCCATCGAACGGACGGATCCTGAATTCGGCGAGGTTGCCGTAACGGATGCCCCTGAGGATAAAGTTGCCTTCCGCGTCAGTTACCGGGTAGATATCGAGCGAATCACAGCTGCTCTCCGACCAGTAAACACCACCCCTAAAAATCCCGTAGTGTTTATCTGTAGCAATATTGGTGATCACCGCATTGCCGCCTACATTGCTGCTTTCCTCTACGCTGCCTTCATCGAACGACCAATAGGCCACGAGGCCTGGCTCATCTCCCGCTAACTGTTTGTACCTTAAGTCCTGGATCTGTTCTGTATTCCTCACCACGTTCCAGATGCGCAGCTCATCGAGCTGCCCGCCAAACCACGAACCCTCATTGGCGCCCGCACCCAACGTCACGGGCTCGACATTCGCGATGTTACCCAGTGTCGGGTATGTCTCGTCGCCTTGCAGGGTGCCATCGATGTAGAGCCTCGCCTTATTCTGAGAAGCGTCGTGAACGCACGCAACGTGGTGCCACAAGTTATCGTTGAAATCGGTGCGGTCGCTGAGAACCATTACCGAATCGGCACCATCCCTTATTTTGAAAAATATCTGGCCGGGCAAGCCGGCGCTTCGCCTGTTGCCGAGCGAGAACGGGTATTTCGCCACACCACTCTCGGGATCGGCTTTGGCGATTATCGTTCCGTCTCCTGCACCGGAACCTCCGTCCCCGACAAACTTCATCCAGGTCTCTATGGTGTAGTCGTTCGCTTCGGTGAAGCCGAAAGCACCCTCGTTGTCCGACACGATGACGTGTCCGCCGGTGCCGTCGAAGAGGAGCGCTTTTGTTGGCGTCGGTTCAATAACCACCGAGATATTGGCTGCCGCCGCCCCACCGCGGGTCGAGATGCGCCCGGTGATATTGCCGTTCGCGGGTCGCCAGCCAAAATCTGCAACGCGTGCTGTCTCCTCCGACAGGTCACTACTTAAGGTGGCCACGCTGTACTCGTAGGTCCGCCCCGGATCGGCATCGAAGTCCTCGTAGACCTCAACGTTGGGCTCCACGCTTGCAATCGCCTCTCCGTCCCGGTAGATACGGAAACCGCGCTCAGTCGTTGAGCGGTCGCTCCAGGTGATCCGAACCCGGCTTTTGAGGGTGCCATCCGTCGCAGTGACGCCAGAGGCGCTGGCCCCCACGTCGAACATGTATGCAGCTCCCGAGTCGATCCCGTTTCTGTCATTCTGGGGAGCCCCGACAATCGCGCGCTGCCCGGCGATCGACACACTCGACCCAAACTTGTCCTCATTGGCACCGTCTTCGGACGTAATTATTTGCGTCTCGGTCCAGGTGTTGTCAATCAGTTGAAAGATATACGCCGCACCCGATTCGTTGTTAGGAGCGGTCGAAAAACCCTTCTCACCAATTAACGCGGTGTTTCCATTGACGGAGATGCCGGATTGTCCGAAATACGCACCCGAAGAGCCGACACTTGCGGTGAGTTTCTCTTTGTATGTCCATGTCCCGGTCTTCAGCTCGAAGACATACACACATCCTGCGTTCCAGTTTTTTTCGTCATCGTGAGCCCCAACAAAAACGTAGTCCCCGTTAATGGCCACTGGTTGCCCAAACAAGTCCCACGGATTCCCCCCGTTCGCGGTCAGCTTCTGGTCGAAGCTCCAGTTGCCGCCGTCCCGCGCATAGATGTACACGGACCCCGCATTCTCTCCATTGTCATCATCAAGCGGGGCACCCACAACTGCGTAGTTCCCGCTGATCGAAACGCTGTTCCCAAACTGATCGTTCGCTGCAGCGTCGTATGCCGTGCGTTTCGTCCGAGTCCATGTCGTACCGACTAAATCGAAGATATACGCCGCCCCCGCGTTGTTGCCGCCATCGTCCTTGCCTTCACATCCCACAATCGCCGATTGCCCGCTTATCGAAACTTCGCGACCGAAATAGTGAGCCCAGTTATCGTTCCCCTCTTCGTTTTCGAGTGTTGCCGTTAAACCCCACGTACCGCCGTCCAGCTCGTAAATATAAGCGCGTCCAGTATGATTGTGGGGAGCCCCAATAACAGCCAGATTTCCGCTGATCGAAACGCTGGTCCCGAATTCGTCCCCACCGCCGAAGCCCACAAGTTTTTGTCGCTGCGCCCACTTACCATCGCTCCATTCGAAGACGTGTGCCGACCCCGTAGAACTACTATTCATAGGGGCTCCGACGATCGCAAAATTTTCGCCCATCGCTACAGCGTCACCAAAGAGGTCGCCAGCACCCCCGTCGGCCGCAACGAGCTTCTCGGAATCTGATGTTTGCGCAACGTAGATCATCGAGCCGTGGTCTGGATCACTATTGGCCAGGACGGTTCCATTGTATGCCTGCACAGAGTATTCGTAGGTCTCTCCTGGCACTACTGATGTCAACACCTGAAGCCCCGCACTCCTATCGGCGATATAAGCGTTGCTTCCGGAAACGGAAAGACCGTTGGCACTGCCAGGAGTGTCAAATGTTCCTCCGAGCACTGGACTCTCCGGATCACTGACATCGATAATCTGAAAACCGCCATCAGTTATTGCCACGAAGGCATAATTGGCGACGACAACAACGTCCTGAGCGTTGCCCGGCGTATCGTAGCTTCCCACACTATCCGGATTCGCCGGATCGCTGATGTCGATCACCTTAAGGCCGTCTGCATCATAGGCGACGTAGGCAAAATCGCCTGCGACGGCGATGCCGCGCGCGATTCCCGCCGTATTGTAACTGCCAACTATAACTGGGTCCGTCGGATCACTGATGTTGAAGATCTGAAGGCCGTAGTTAACATACGTCACGTAGGCGAAGGTACCGGAGACGGTTACGTGATGGGCAAAATAAGGAGACGTGTATTCATGGATAATATACTCGGGGTCCAACGGATCACTGATGTCAACGACCGCAAGGCCGGCGTTGTCTACTGCAAAATAGGCGAAGGAGCCTTCAATGGCTATGCTACGGGTCCAGTCACCTGGTATCGTTTCACTCGCCGCAAGCTCGGGAAAGGCGGGATTAGAGATATCTATCACCTGAAGATCGCTGCCGCCGTCTGCGACAAAAGCGTAGTTATCGACGATAGCCACATCCCGAGCGTTCCCCGGCGTATCGTAGACTCCAACAGAATCGGGGTTCGCCGGATCGCTGATATCAATGATCAACAGACCATTGTCGCCATCTGCAACAAAGGCGTAATCCCCAGCGACAGCAACTTCACGAGCATCGCCCGGTGTGTCATAAGATCCAACCGAATGGATCGGATCTCCCGGGCGATCGGTAAATGTCGTGATGGTATCCGGCAGGGACTCAATCTCCAGGCTATCCCGATAGACCTTAAACCCCGTCGTGATATCAGATTGATTCACCCAGGTCAGTTCTATGCGATCCTCGTAAGACTCCGAAGCGTTGACCGATACCGGAGGCAACATGGTCGTATACCCTGAAGCGGTATCGGCTTCCGATTCACCACAGCTGTCATAGGCTACGACGGCGTACAGAATCGTCTGATCCAGAAGCAGCACGTCCACGGTGTCCACAAAGGACGTGGAATTGTCGCCGGTGGAATCCCATAACGCAGCATTGCGGTAAATATAATATCCATCTTCGGCGTTAGAATTGTCCGTCCATGTGATCTCAATTTCTGTCTCTGAAATACCCTGGTCCGCGCTCACGTCTGTCGGTGCGAGCAGCACGCGGAGACCGAGGTCCCGGGCCGCGGCTGAAAAGCCCTCGGTACCACTGATATCGTCGTAGGCGGACACTCTGTAGTTGTAGGTAACACCTGGGACGGCGGTGTAGTCGGGGTGTGACGTCTGATTTAGGCCGACATATTCGTCGAAAGCCAATCCTGAACTGACGCCAAACACCTGAAGACCCGATGCATAGTCCGCTAAGTATGCATAGTTGCCCGCAACGGCAACAGCCGTCGCCTCGCTGGGCGAAGCGTGCCCTCCGGCCAGTGTGGGATTCGCCGGATCACTGATGTCTATCACCTCGAGGCCGTCATCGTGCATGGTCACGTAGGCATAAGTCCCGACAACCGTCACGCTGCTGGTGCCGCTCGCCGTCTCGTAACTCGCGACAAACGTGGGTGCCGTGGGGTTCTTGACGTCGATCACCCCGATCCCGTAGTAGGGATCGTCGCCCGTCACGTAGGCGTAGTCACCGGAGATCGCCACGCCGGAGAACTCGCCGTCTTCTGCATCATATTCCCCGGCGATAAAGGGCGATGCTGGATTACTAATATCGATCACCTGAAGACCGTGCCCCCAGGTGGCCACGTATGCATAACTTCCGGAAACTGCCACCCCGTAGGCATTCGACGGCGTATCAGCGCTGCCAACGGGCGAAGGAGAGGCGGGAGTACTCACGTCGATTATTTGAAGACCTGAGCCTCCGTCCGCCACGTAGGCGTACCCACCCGAGACCACGACGTGCCGGGCAGCACCCGGTGTGTTGTAGCTGCCAGCGTACGAGGGAGACGTGGGATCGGTGACATCGATCACCTGCAAACCTCCCGAGTAGTCTGCAATATAGACATAGTCTCCCAATATCGCCACACCCCGCGCTGTACCCGGAGTATCGTAGCTACC
>CAYUDF010000107.1:0-7780 GCA_964443465.1 uncultured bacterium | reverse complement strand
AAGAGTCTCGCGTTCGAAGCCCTGCAGTACCACTGCTATCATGCCGCGGATCCTATCCCGCACAGTAACAAATTCATCGAGGAGTATCGGGACAGTGGGGAGGGACGGACGCCCTACGGGATCGTCAAGGATTAATCCCCGTGTTCAGCCGGCGTAAAACCACGTCCAGCAGCTGATCAGCCACGCTGCTCCACGAAAACGATCCGACGTGTTCACGCGCGTTCTCGCTCATCTCCCGTGCAAGACCCGGGTTGTTGTGGAGGGCCGTGATGCCCCGGCCGACAAACCAGTGGTGGCGCCGGGACACGTATGCGGTCTCCATGTGAAACGCCAGATCGCGCGCACCCGATTTTGTGCACACCACGGGCAGCCCGCAGGCCATTGCCTCCGCGACGGTGTTCGCCCAACCCGCTCGTTTCTCGGCACTGACGTACACGTCGCAGCTGCTGTACAACCGGGCCAGCTCCTCCTGTGAGAGATTGACGTGAAAATCGAACGGCAGATTACAATCAAAACCATCCCGGGGGTCGCGTTCGTTGCCATGGCCCACGTGGTCGAACAATACCAGCCGGACGGGTCGTCCGTCGTAGTGGCGGGACTTTTTCAGAGACCGTGCAAACGACTCCGCGGCCCGCACGACAATGGGCACGCCTTTTTTTCGCCTGGACAGGCGGCCAAAAGTAAGGATGCGATACTCGTCGGGGCGGTCGACCTTCTGTGGTTTGAAACGATCGAGATTGATGCCTCCGATTACTTGTTCCGCCTTCACCCGGTACCACCGCTTGAGGTGCCGGGCCATGCCCGATGAGTTGGCCAGACAAATCCATTGTTTGTCGCGGGCGATCAGGTGTTCGCCGCGAATATTTTCCAGAACAAAATAAAACAGTTTGAGGTCGGCGTTGGCCTCCCTGAACCGGCCCAGCAGCGGCGGGTCGTTGCAGATCAGGATCTGGTGCTTGTTTCCGGACAGTTTGTCCAGCGGCCTGACCTCCCCTATAAAGGGAAGCCAGTCGGGTGGGTTGCCGTCGGGGTGGTATATGGTGAAGTTGTGTCCGCGGCGGACCAGTTCGTTGCCAATTTCCAGAAATCGTCGGATTCCGCCAAACACACCAATGCCGGGCAGCAGTACCGCGAAATCGAATGCGTAGTTGGTTCGGTCAGTCATGGAATATATCCGGGGTTGTGGCGATCCCGGACTACAATAACCTGAAAGGCAGATTTGTTAAAGTCTGACTTTGGTGAGTTTGTGTTTCAACACCCATCTGCCGATGGCAAATTTTCGGTCGAGCAAAGACTTTCGGAGCATGCAACCGAGCCAGTAGGACCTCTTTTCATCGATGCAACGCTGTCGGGCGTCGTCAGCCTGCTGGGATTGCCATACCGTGTCAAAGTCTTCGTCCCTGATGTTACCCATGACGTGGTTGTGGAGCACAGACGGATAAACGTCTCCTCCGGGATCGAGAAAAAAATAGTCCACACCCGGGCGCGAAGCGAACAGTTGCTTGCCCTCGGCGGCCAGCTTGTAGGTACCGTAGATGAGAAACGCTTTACCCCAGCGCTTGAGTTCGAATGACGACAGCTTTTCATTGATGATGCGTTCGAAATCCTCGCGCATTTTGTCACTGCCAAACAGTGGGTGCCGGTCTTTGACCACTGTGGGCTCGTTGTGGCCGAAGAAAAAATCGCTGTCGTGAGACACCTGCATGGTGAACTGCACACCCAGTTCATGGGCAAGCTCGTAAACCTTGATCATGTGGTCGGGATTGTCGGCGGTCAGCGTGTACGCGATTCGCAGATTGTCGACGCCGGCGTCCCTCAGGCCTTTGACGACCGAGATCGATTTTTCGAACCCGCCGGGGATCCCGCGGACGTGGTCGTGCATTTCGCCGACACCGTCGATTGAAACCCCGAATCCGATTTTGGAATAGATGTCCCTCAGTTCAAGAGCGCGCGGAAGTACCGCTTCTCCCATCAGCGCGTTGGTAGATACCACCATCCGGGCGTGGGGAATGCGCTCGTGGACGGTCGCCACGATTTCGGCCAGGTCTTTTCGCAGAAAAGGCTCGCCGCCCGATATATTGACGTCGCGCAGCGTCTTCGGGATTTTCCTGTACGCCTCGACGGGCAGGTCGTTGTGCTCCTTGACCTGCCAGATTGAGCACATCTGGCAACGGGCCTGGCAGCGGTATGTCACGGCTATAACCGCGTCGATGGGATACGTCATGAGTACTCCGGTGATGGGATCCGCCCGAATATCTAGCAAACCCCGTGCCCCTTTGGAATTTGCGGACACGCCTGTATTTGCTATACTCAGGCAGAATTACTACGAAAAAAGCGATATCGAATAGCTCGATTCGCTTTTCGTACTGAATTATACAGCACAGAACCCGGGAATTCAAGAACCGGTGAAAATGAATGGAGCGAGACTGGTGCGATTTGACGCCGTAATGTTTGATCTGGACGGAACACTCCTCAATACACTCGAAGATATTGCCGTTTCCGCCAACACGGTACTGCGAGACAGGGGGTATCCGGAGTATCCTGTCGAGAAGTACAAAGAATTTGTCGGAAATGGTTTGCTGAAGTTGATGGAACGGTTACTTCCCAGCGGCGACGTGACGCCGGAACTGGTAAAACTGTGTTTGTTGGAATTGCGTGAGACCTACACCCGGAACTGGAACGTGAATACCCGGCCTTACGACGGTATCCCCGAAATGCTCGATTTTCTGGTGTCGCGCTCGTTGAAGATGGCAATCCTTTCCAACAAACCGGACGATTTCACGCAGTTGTGCGTCCGGGATTTGCTGCCTCGATGGGATTTCGGAGTTGTGAGGGGGAACCGTAACGGTTATCCGCACAAACCTGATCCCGCGGCGGCGCTGGAGATTGCCGGGCTGATGGACGTGGCGCCCGGCAACGTACTATTCATCGGTGACTCGGATGTCGATATCAGGACCGCGAAAAACGCAGGAATGTACCCTGCCGGCGTAACGTGGGGTTTCCGTTCGCGAGAGGAACTGACAAGAAGCGGGGCCCTGTCCCTGTTCGATCGGCCGCGGGACATATCGCAGTTTCTGGATTCAACCGACCCCGGTTAACCAAGGAGAATTTAAATGAGATTTGTGGCGCTGATAACGACGTTGATCTGCTGTTGTACGGGGCTGGCCGGGACCGCCGCCGCCGGTTTTAACGACTATTTTTCCGATAAAACAATGCGTATCGATTACCACCATACCGGCGATGCGACCACCGAGATCGTCTCGCTGGACCGCGTCTACCGATATGGAGCGTGGGCGGGGAGCCTCACCAATCTGGTGGATGACCTCAACTACGGCGCCTATTACCACAAGATATACGATGCCGCCACCGGGCAGTTGATATACTCGCGCGGTTTTGACAGCTATTTCAAAGAATACCAGACGAGCGGAAAGGCGGCGCAAGGTATCAAGAAGGCTTTCCACGAAACGGCGATTGTGCCGGCGCCGAAAAACAAAGTCATTTTTGCGCTGGATAAACGCCAGAAAGAGGGCCATCTCGTCGAGGTGTTCAGATGCGAAATCGATCCCGCCGATGTCAACATCGTCACCGATGAGGGTAAAGACGTATCGGTCCTGGTTTTTACAAGCCAGAACAGCGGCGACCCGCACCAAAAAGCCGATGTGGCCATTATAGCGGAGGGTTACACAGCCGCCGAGGAAGACAAGTTTCGGAAGGACGTGGCGCGATTTACCGAAGTATTTTTCAAGGCCGAACCGTGTAAATCGCACAGGGACCGGTTCAATATATACGGCGTGTTCAAACCGTCACAGGAAAGCGGTTGTGACGAGCCCCGGCACGGTTCGTTTCGAAACACCGCCGTCGGCGCGACATTCAATTCGATGGGATCGGAACGTTACCTGCTCACCGAAAACAACAAGGCCCTTCGGGATATCGCGGGACACGCGCCCTACGACGCACTCTATATTATGGTCAACCACTATCGTTACGGCGGCGGTGGTATTTACAACTTCTACTGTACTTACACCGCCGACAACCAGTGGAGCGAGTACCTGATGGTGCACGAATTCGGGCATTCGTTCTTCGGACTGGCGGATGAATACTATACTTCCGTCACAGCGTACGGGGACTTTTATCCGCCCGGTTACGAACCGTCCGAAGCCAATATTACCGCGCTCCGGGACCCGGCCAACGTGAAATGGAAACACCTTCTCTCGGACGACATCGAAGTGCCGACCCCCTGGGAGAAAGAAGATTTTGACGAGGCCGACCTGACCTGGCAGAAAGAACGTCGCCGCCTGAACAACCGTGTGGCCGAATTGCGACGAAACGGCGCGCCCGAGGCGGAGGTAAAAGCGGCCGAGCAGGAATACGACCGCCGCGACCGGGAGCACACTGCAAAAATGCACGAGTATCTCGAGGCCGGCAAATACGCCGGAAAGGTCGGTGTTTTTGAGGGAGCGGGGTATGCGTCGAAGGGCCTGTACAGAGCGATGACGGACTGTATCATGTTTACCAAGGGACAACATGAATTCTGTGTGGTGTGCAGGGAGGCGATGGTCGGGATTATCGACCGGTATTCGCACTGATCGGTCTATCAAGCCTCGTCTTTTCTGGAGACGTCGGAGAACCGGATGCTGGATCGCCACGCGTAATAAATTCCCGCCAGCGTAATGGGAAAGAATTGCGTGGCGTGGTAGAGCGTCGACCAGGCAAGCGCCTGGGATTTGTCGATCGAGTAGATTGACAGCCCGACGATACAGGCGTATTGCATCGTGCCCAGATAGGCCGGGGCCGAAGGAATCATCGAACCCAGCGATATCAGAACAATCAGCACCACGCTGGCGATAAACGGTAGCTGCATGTTGATCGCGATCAGGCAGCAGTAGACCCCCAGCGTCGCGAATCCCCAGACTGGTATCGACAGCAACACGACGGGAAGAAGCGCCGACTTGTCGGACAACACTCCCAGCCCCGCGGAAAACGAGTCAACCAGCCGAACCACCTTGTCGCCCAGTCCCGCAGGTAGCGGACGGCACAACCTCCGAACGATATTCGTGGATTTTTCGCGGTAGCGAAACAACAGGAACAGCACAAGCAGCAGCGCGACGTTGAAAACAACCAGAAAGATACCGCTGCGACGAAGCCATTCGGGACCATCTACCTTCAACAGGCAGAACCACAGAAGAATGATCAAGGTGAACACGTCCACGACCCGCTCGTACACGATCGTGGCGAACGCAGCCGATTTACTGATCCCCTCGGTTTTGCCGATGGCGTAGGCCCGGACAAATTCGCCCAGACGGGCGGGAAGTACATTGTTGAACATGAACGCAATCGCCGTCGCCGACCACAGGTTGGCAATACCGATGGGTTTCACGTTGTTGAGCATGAATTTCCACCGGATCGACCTGGAAAAGTGGCCCAGCATGGTGAAAACCACGCAGAGCGTCAGGGGCCAGTATTTAACGGCGCTGAACACGGCGCCGAATTCGGTCCATTCGATGTCGCGCAGCGCCAGGAACAGAAAAAGCCCGCTGACGGCGATTCCTATGAATAATTTACGTTTCATGTGGGTAGATAGACGTAACTTCCGATTCTAAACGGCTTATAACTCGCAAAATTCGCGCCATCGAGCAGCCGGTGCGGACGCGGGGCCTGAAAGGGTGAATTTGGTATCGTTAATAGTGTTAACAGGATACATGACTTGTGGCAACATCAATCTGTAAGCCAGATGCGACGGTAATTGTTGTTGCACGGCGGGCAACTATCGTAACATACTGATAACGTTACACAGTACGTGCCCGCGGAAGAGCGGGTCTTTGACCGCCGCGGACAATACGACACGATCCAGCAGCAGGAAAGGTATTTCATGGCCAGAAAGGGGTTTCGCAACCCGTTCGCCAGGGACCCGGAAAACAGTCCGGGCAAGCCCGACGAAAACGCGCCGGTGCCGGTAAAACTTCAGATTCTTGAGGAAGAAAACCTCCAGCTCAAACGGGCCGTGGAGGAGTTGTCGATCCTTAATGACCTCTCGCGTGCCATCGGCGCGTCTGTTGATTCTCAGGATATTATTCGTAAAATCGTCGACCGGTCCATGCGCGCTGTCCTGGCGGAGCAGACCGTCGTCACGCTGGTGGACCGCGAAGCCAGCCAGCCCATGAAAACCCTGGTCCGGGCCATGACCAGTTCGGCGGAGCACCCCCACTATCATCTGAACGAAAACCTGCTCGGCTGGATGCACCTGTATAAAAAACCGCTCCTCACCAACGACCCGAGTAACGATGAAAGATTCAAGGGACTGAAATGGGATCTGACGATTTATTCGATCCTTTGTGTGCCTTTGATGGTCAAGTCCGAGCTGGCCGGCGTAATTACTTCATACAACAAGAAGGGACGCGAGGGATTCACGCAGGAAGACCAGCGCCTGCTCGCCATTATCGCCGGACAGTCCGCCCAGATCATTGAAAACGCGCGATTGTACGAAGAAGAAAAAGCATACGTGAGTATAAAGGAGCAGGTTCGTCTCGCCTACCAGATCCAGAAGGACCTGTTGCCCGATTCCGAACCGGATACGGCCGGTTATGACATCGCCGCACGAAGCATTCCCGCCCAGATGGTTGGCGGCGACTACTACGATTTTATCGATAAAGTAGACGGGAGCCTGGCTATCTGCCTGGGGGACGTGTCGGGCAAGGGGTTGCCCGCGTCGCTTTTGATGGCCAACCTGCAGGCCACGTTACGCGGCCAGACGTTGATTCAGGGACCCGTACATGAATCCGTCGCTCGGTCGAACAAGCTGCTTTTCCAGAGCACCGATCCGGAAAAATTCGCCACTTTATTTCTCGGAGTTCTGGACACAACTTCACACAAGCTGTCGTTCTGCAATGCCGGTCACGAGATACCATTTATTGTTTCCGCCGACAAAGATCCGGTCCGGCTGGAAACCGGCGGAATGGCGCTGGGAGTCCTCGATGAATTTCCTTATCAGGAGGACACTGTCCAATTGAGGGCTGGAGATCTGTTAATCATTTATTCAGACGGCATCCCGGATGCGACGAATGAGTTTGACCATCCGTTTGGTGAAGAAAAAATGCTGTCGATGGTGAACGAACTCAGGGAAAAGCCCGCGATGGCGATCATTGACGGCATTATAGCGGCGGTCCAGGAACACGAAGGCGATACCGAGCAACTGGATGATCTTACGCTGGTGATTGTCAAGCGCCTGGAATAGCACAAGCGTCAAACATCGATATTCTTGATTTACAATTAAAACGGGGATTGTGCTGCAGTCCGGGCCTCGCGGCGACGATTAATCGAGGATATTGACCGGACTGGCAGCACAAATCGCCGTGTTCTACGTCGCCGTCAGGTCGACGTAGAACAATAATATAATGCAACTTGTTGCTGTTTTCAGCGTATAGATAACTGCCTGTATGATCACGCCCTTAGGGTCGTTTCCGCCAAACAGAAGGTGTTGTAATGATTGGTCAGAAAATCCAGCAATTTCAAATAACGGAAAAACTGGGTGAAGGCGGCATGGGTGTCGTCTACAAAGCCGACGACACCAGGCTCCAGCGAACTGTTGCGCTGAAATTTTTAAGCGCCCAGGTCACTGAACGTCCAGGCGAACAAAAACGGCTTGTGGATGAAGCGCGCGCTGCGGCCGGTCTACAGCATCCGAATATCTGCACGATCTACGAAATCAAAGAAACAAGCGACCAGACATTCATCGTCATGTCGTACATAGACGGTGTGACGTTACGCGACAAAGTGTTGTCCA
>CAYUDF010000106.1:0-7863 GCA_964443465.1 uncultured bacterium | reverse complement strand
TTGATCAAACACCCGCGGAAATTTCCGCTGGCTATGACGCTGGCGGTGTACGGACTCCACTTTCGGCGCGTGATCGCATCTCAGTAACATAACCGGCAGTACCGAAAAAAAGAGGCGCCCCGTAACGGGACGCCTCCACGATTGGACCGTGTTCTGTGTGGAAATACTATACTAGTCTTCCCACTTAGATACTTTGCCGTCGATGATATAGATGTACTTACTCCGCTTGGCCACGGGATACACCCACTGCTCTTCGCGCTTGTCACCGATCTCATTGATGTTCTTTTTGGCGGGCACGCCCCAGGACTCCTCAGCCGCTTCCGCCGTCATGCCGACAAACACTTCGTGTGCGACGATCGCGCGAGCCGTTTTTTTGCCCCATTCGCGGATGTAATCCACCTGCCGAAGTGTCGGGTCCTTGAACCAGAATAAATCGTCCATTGCCTCGTGGATTTTCTCCGGCGACAGCGGGCGCGGGATATCCAGGCCGTGGACGTAGCGCTTGCGTTTCTTTAACGTCTCGACGGTTACCGCGCCGGTGAAATGCATGTCCATATCGACAATTTTCACCTTGGTGTCCCGTGGGATCGAACCGGCTTCACCGAGATCTTCCAGGACCAGGCGGGTCCACCCCGATCGGTCTACGTAATATTCGAGGATCTCCTGCTGCTCATCGATCCCGATGTCTTTATTGACTTGTCTTTTCACTTTGGAACACGAAACCGCTAACATCAGAACCAACGGCAGAATTAACAACAACCTTTTCAAGACGACCACCTCGCCGAATATTTTAAGTGCCAGCTCCTTCGATGTGTCTTACCACCATCGAACTCATGTTTTCCTCGAAATCAATTGCAACGACATCGATCCTGACCGCCAGATGTGCCCCCATAGTCCTGGAGATCCCCTCCAGCGCCACACTGACCCTGGCCAGTTTTCTGTTATCGATCGCTTCGGCCGCCGATCCGTATCGATTCCCGATGCGGAGTTTGACTTCAACGGCCACCAGAACGTTCAACCGCGTCGCCAGTATATCGATCTCCCGGCGGGCGTAACGAACGTTTTTATCGAGGATTGTGTATCCTTTTACCGCCAGAAACGCCGACGCAATGTCTTCACCCAGTTCCCCACGGGCCCTCCTGTTCACAGCCACCACACACCTTCCCGTTTCTGCCACACCACCGCGGTAAATTACCAATGAATCTGTAATACTATATAATTAAAACAATACGCCGGCATTTTCAACGACTTTCGGCCGGAAAGAGCGGCGGTGGACAACCGCCGGCCCCAGCGACAGAATCGCGTCGAGGTGCTCGCGCGACCCGTACCCCTTGTTTGACTCGAAATTGTAGTGGGGAAAGCGTTTGTGGAGTTTTCGCATCAGCCGGTCACGGGCGACTTTTGCCACAACGGACGCCGCCGCGATAGCGAGACTTCGCGTGTCCCCTTTTTTTACGGCCACCACGGTGCCCTCCCATTGGAACACGTCCCTTCCGTCAACCAGCACGATATCCGGGCCCGGCCGGAGCCGGCTGACGGCCCGGTGCATGGTGAACAGGGTCGCCTGGAGGATATTGCGCTCGTCGATCAACTGCGGAGACCCAAAGGCTATCCTTACAGCCAGGGCGGCGGAAATGATTGTTTCAAAAAGGGTTTCGCGGGTTTTCTCAGGAATTTGTTTAGAATCGTTAACGCCGAGCAAGTCGGGATGGGGGGGTAATATCACGGCAGCCGATACCACCGGGCCAGCCAGAGCGCCACGCCCGGCTTCGTCCACACCGGCCACCAGTCGGTGGCAACCCGTTGCGGTCGCCACATCGGCATCAAAATCCAGCAGGCGTTGGTAGGTATCCTGCCGGCGACGGGCCCTCACACCGGCCGTCGTTATACCCGAAGTGAGGCCCTCGATCGCGTCCGGTCGTTGCCTACTTGGCGGTCCGCCGTTTTTCCTTGATCCGGGCTGCTTTGCCAACACGGTCCCTCAGGTAGTAGAGCTTTGCCCGACGGACTTTACCCCGTCGAACCACTTTCACCGACTTGATGTTCGGTGAATGGATGGGAAACACTCTTTCCACGCCGATACCGGAGCTGATCTTGCGCACGGTGAAAGATGCACCCGCGCCGCCGCCCCGTCGCTTAATCACGACGCCCTGAAACGCCTGCTCGCGTTCCTTGGTTCCCTCGACCACGCGGACCATGATACGTACTGTGTCGCCGATGTTGAAGTCGAAATCTCTCTGTTTGAGAACTTTTTGTTCAATTCTGTCGATGATGTTCACAGTATTACCTCCTATTTTTGTTTCTTATCCCTGTTATCCAGCAGATCGGGACGATATTTTCGCGTTCTTTCCTCTGAGGACCGGGTCCTCCATTTGTCGATTTCTTTATGGTGACCGGAGAGCAGCACATCGGGCACCGTCTGCCCCCTGTACTCCACCGGTCGCGTATAATAGGCACAGTCCAGAAGTCCGTCACGACCCGTCTCAAACGAATCGGTATCGCCGGAATCCTTGTTTCCCAGCACATCCTCCAGCAGCCTCACCGTCGCTTCGATACAAACTCCGGCAGCCAGTTCCCCGCCACTCAAGATGTAGTCCCCGGTAGAAACAACTTTTGTAACAACCAGGTCCCGGACTCTTTCATCAACGCCCTTGTAACGGCCGCAGATAAAAGTCAACTCTTTTTCCCCGGCAAATTCCCTGGCCATTCGCTGGTCGAAGCGTTCGCCGTCCGGGTTGAGCAGAATCACCGGGCTGTTTTCTTCGGGGTCCAGCGCTTCGACCGCGTCAACGATCGGAGGCGCCATCATCACCATGCCCGCCCCTCCACCGTAAGGCTCATCGTCCACTGTCCTGTGGACATTCGGGGTGAACTCCCGGGGCGACAGGCATCGGTACGTGACCTTGCCTTTTTTCGCCGCAACGGCGAGCATACCCATCGAGAGGACGGACTCCATGACTTCCGGGAATATCGTAATGACGTTAATCTTCATTCCCGATTTCACCCGCCGCTCGGCTGCTCCCCGGCGACTCAGCCGTCCAGCAATCCCTCGATTGTCCGGATGACGATTTCCCCGGCCTGTTCATCCCTGCTGACGATGAATTCTGGGACGGCCGGGATCATGACTTCGCCGTTCTCACCCTCTACGATGTAGACGGGATGGGCGGAGGAAAACATTACTGACTTGAGATCGCCTACGACGCAGCCGTCTTCCGTCTTGATCGTTAATCCAAGCACCTGGTACGGCAACTCCCAATCGGGCAAATCAACGTCCAGGTCTCCGGTATCAATAAACAGTTCGCCGCCCACCTGCAACTCGGCGCCGTTGCGGTCATCGACACCTTCGAGTTTGACCACGAAGTGTTTGCCGTGGGGTCGGATTTTTTCGATCAGGGCCGGCCCGCTCTCGACACCGTCTTCAAGCGGACGTCGCAGTTCCAGCCGTTTCGAGTTCAGCACGTCCGGCCAGAAATCATCGGATCCGACGAATTTCAGATCGCCCTTGAGCCCGAACGGCTTTACGAATCGTCCGATAAAAACTCTTGTTGCGCGGGGTACAGCCAACACTGCTATTCCTTGATCTCAAATATAATTTTCTCGCCGGCTTTGCTGGCTGCCGCATTTACGATCGTACGGATTGCCCGCGCCGTCTGGCCATTCTTGCCGATAACCTTGCCCAGGTCGTCGGAACTTACCGTTAATTCCATCACGGTATAATTTTCTTTTTTCGCCTGCTTGACTTTTACGTTTTTGGGCTGCTCTACGAGCGCACCGGCCACGTATTCGATCAGGCACTTGATCGTTTCCTTGCTTACCTCGGGCATCGGTGATGCCTCCCTGGATTGTGTTTCAGACACTACGAAGAATGTTATTCTTTTTTGTCGGTGTCGTCGGCCGAGCCTTCTTCGGCTTTCGCCTCAGGAGCCTCGGCTTTCGCCTCAGGAGCCTCGGCTTCCGCGGCAGGAGCTTCTTCAGCCGGAGCTGCGTCCGCCGCGGCCTCTTCAGCCGGAGCTTCCTCTGCCGTCGCCTCAGCCTCTGCCGTCGCCTTAGCCTCTGCCGTCGCCTTAGCCTCTGCCGTCGCCTTAGCCTCTGCCGTCGCCTCAGCCTCTGCCGTCGCCTCAGCCTCTGCCGTCGCCTTAGCCTCTGAAGCCGCTTTGGCTTTGGCCTCGGCTTCCTCTGCAGCTTTAGCTTCCGCGACTTTCGTGTCCTCTTCTGTCTTCAGAGCGGCTTCGGCATCGGCTTTTTTGGCATCGGCTTTCTGCTTTTTCTCCGCGGCGCTTACCGGCGGCGTTTCTTTCGATTTGAGCTCTTCATACTTCGCTTCGAGCTCGTCGCGGGAAACACCCTGCTTCAGCAGCGACCACTTCTTTAAAACACCGGTTGACCGAAGAATCTGCTCGGTTGTGCCCGAAGGTTGGGCGCCGCGCTCCATCCACTTGTAAACCAGATCTTCCTTGATCTTGATGTCCGCAGGATCGGTCATCGGATTGTAATACCCGAGCGTCTCGATAAAACGGCCGTCGCGCGCGTTGCGCGAATCGGTTGTGATGATCCTGTAAAAGGGCCGTTTTTTCGAACCCATTCGTTTAAGTCTAATTTTAACCGACAAAACATTTACCTCCGAATTGTTATCCCTAGTTGAATGAAAACGGCATTTTCATTCCTTTTTGCATTTTACCCATACGTTTCATCATTTTTTTCATGTCCTGAAACTGTTTCAGCAACCTGTTCACTGCCTGCACGCTGGTGCCGCTTCCGCGTGCGATACGTTTGCGCCGGCTGCCGTCTATCATTTGTGGCTTCAAACGTTCATCTACCGTCATCGAATTGATGATGGCTTCAATCCGGTCCAGATCTTTTGGATCCACCGACATTCCCTTTGACATCGCCTTGGACATGCCGGGGATCATTTTCAGCAGGTCGTCCAGCGGACCCATTTTTTTGATCCGTTTGAGCTCTCCGAGGAAGTCGCTCAGTGTGAACGCCTGTTCGCGGAACTGTTTCTCGAGCTTTTCGGCGTGCTCGAGATCCATTGTCTCCTGCGTTTTTTCAATCAGGGAGAGCATGTCTCCCATGCCGAGTATGCGCCCGGCCATCCGGTCGGGATGGAAAATATCCAGGTCACTCAGCTTCTCGCCCATTCCGGCGAATCGTATGCGCGACCCCGTAACAGATGTCACAGAAAGCGCCGCTCCGCCGCGCGCGTCCCCATCCAGCTTGGTCAGCACCACACCCGTGTATTCCAGCCGGTCCTTGAATGTCTTCGCGACATTCACCGCTTCCTGTCCGGTCATGCTGTCCAGGACAAGTAACGTTTCTTCCGGCGACGCAAGGCCCTTGAGCATTTCGAGCTCGGCCATCATTTCCTCGTCGATGTGGAGCCGGCCCGCCGTGTCCAGTATCAACGTGTCGCACATCTTGTCCCGCGCTTCTGCGCTGGCCGCTTCGAAAAGCTTTTTGACATTCTTGTCCGTGGATTTACCACGCGACACAGGGATGTCGACCTGCCGTCCAAGTATCTCGAGCTGGTCCATGGCAGCGGGCCGGTAAACGTCCAGCGCAACAAGCATCGGCTTGCGTCCCTTCTTGCGAAGAAAGTTGGCCAGCTTTGCGCAAAACGTCGTCTTGCCCGATCCCTGGAGTCCCACCACCATCACCGCGCTGAAACCAGCCTGCAGCTGGAACGGAACAGCGGATCCGCCGAGCAACTCCGTGAGTTCCTCGTTTACGATCTTTATAATCTGCTGCGCCGGCGTGAAGCTCTTCTGTACGGCTTCGCTGACGACGCGTTCTTCTATCCTCGATACAAACTGCTTGGCGACCTTGAAGTTGACGTCGGCCTCGAGCAGAGCCCGGCGAACCTCACGAGATGTCTCTTTTATGTCCTTATCCGAGAGCTTGCCGCGGGAGCGAAGCTTCGAAAATATCCCGTCAAACTTCTGTGAAAGACTGGTGAACATACGTCCGCTCCTGCGGACCAGCCGCGCCGAAAGCACAGAAATGCCGTAACGACACCCCCGCGCATCGTGGGTGCAACGCTTAAGGTGTTAATAAATCGAGGATTAGACCGATTGCGGGCTTATCCATGAAGTATTGAAAATATCAAAAGGAGCAAAGATTCGCAAGCTTAAAAATCATGCGGATTTAGGCCACCCTCCAGACCGGGACGGCCCCTCAGCGGCCCCCCAGCAAGCGGATCGCTTCCCCGTAATCGGGGCTTTTGAATACCGCGGTGCCGGCGACCAGAATATCGGCGCCGGCCAGCCGGGCCAGACCGCACGTTTCGGCATTGATACCGCCATCGATCTGAATGGCAAGGGCCAGACCGCGCTCCTCGCGAACGGCAACGGCATGGCGGACATTATGGAGACTGGATTCCATGAAGGACTGGCCGCCAAAACCGGGAAACACACTCATTACCAGCAACATATCGACGTCGTCCAGGTACTGCTCGATGTTTTCGGTTTTGTTGTCGGGGTTAATCGCCAGACCCGACTTTACACCCAGTTCGTGGATGGTCTTGAGGTCGCGGCCGATATCCTCGCTGGCTTCGGCGTGAATCGTGACGATGTGGGCGCCCGCTTTCACGAAATGCTCGAGGTACTTGTGGGGACTGGTAATCATCAGGTGTGCGTCCAGCACCACATTGGAATCCCGGCTGATCGCCTCAACCACCATGGGGCCAAACGTCAGGTTGGGCACAAAATGGCCGTCCATCACATCGAGGTGGAGAAACTCCGCGCCCGCTTTTTCGACGGCCTCGATTTCATCGGCCAGCCGTGTGAAATCGGCGGACAACAGGCTGGGCGCGACGGCGGTCTGGTTACCGGTGTTAACGGGCCTTTCAGTCGGAACTAGCTGCGACCAGCTCAATCGAATCTCCTTCCCGGATCATGGATCCCGGATCGGGCGATTGCCCGACAATGGTGTTTGGAAATATATCCGGGTGGTTTTCGTAACGCACCCCGCTGACCCTGAAACCCATATTTCTCAGTTTCTCGCGGATAAACAGCAGATCCTGGCCAGTGAGATCGGGCATGAGATAGCGTTGCTTCTGACCACCAACGGCCACGGCGATATCCACGGGGCTGCCCTCGACCAGTTCCTCGCCGGCGCCGGGTGTGGAGGCGAGCACCGTTTCCCTGGCTTCACCCACCGTAAGAATTCGCGCGACCTGGCCGATCCTGAGATTATTCCGGCTCAGCATGATCCTGCCCTGCCGCAGCGAAAGCCCCTTGAGATCGGGCACGGTCTGCATGCGCGCTCCCTGGCTGAGCACGACCTCCACCGTTCTACCTTCCTTGATGCTTTCGTTGGCTCGCGGTGACTGCGAAATCACGTATCCATCGGGGATTTCCGGGTGGTACTCCGAACGGGTGATCCGGATGTTCAGCGATAGCTGCGCCAGTTGCCGGTCCGCCTGCGCCTCACTCAGACTATGCAGGTCGGGCACAATGACGGCCCCCCTCTGGTGTATCAGCATCGGCATCAGAACAAAATTGAACAGCAGTACGCCGAGAAAAAACACGGCGGCCAGCGATACAACCATTATGCCTGCGGATTTCAGATTCATTGTTCTACTGGTATAGACTACAAGTCCCTTTGGGGTCAACTACGTTGACGCCGGGTCTCTGGTGAACACGTCACCCGTTTTGAGCGCGTGGCCCGTCGTATAAGCGGCCGGTGTCATCGCCTTTTTGCCTTCCGGCTTGAGGCTGGTGATTTCCAGCGTCCCGTCGCCGCAAGCGATCGTCAGCGGAGCCAGCGACAGTACAGTTCCCGGGATAGCTCCGGGATCCCCCGGACTACCGGCGGTTGTTTCGATCAGGATCAACCGCTTTTTGTTATGAAACGTATACGCGC
>CAYUDF010000105.1:0-7865 GCA_964443465.1 uncultured bacterium | reverse complement strand
GAGGCGCGGCCGCATCCTGTGGATTTCGCCGTCCTTTGTATCAACGGTTATCGAGCACCCGCGGGAACAGGTCGTACACACCGACGGTGTTTTCTTGAGAAACCACGGCGGCGAAGAGAATCTGAAATCACGGCTGGTAAGCGCGCCCACGGGACACACATCCACGGTATTCAGCGAATACGGGCTGGTGACTTCCTTACCGGGAAATGTCGATATGTACGCAGAGTGTCCGCGGCCGGCGATCACGAGTTCCTCGTCGCCGGCGATATCGCGCAGAAACCGCACACAGCGGTCGCACAACACGCACCGCTGCTGATCGAGCACCAGCGTCGGTCCGATGACCATTGCTTTGCCCTTGCGGTAGCGCTCGAAGTCCATGCGGCCGTCCTGGAGGTCGTGATCCATGTAATAGTTCTGCAGCTTGCAATCGCCCGCCTTGTCGCAGATCGGACAGTCCAGCGGATGGTTGACCAGCAGCATTTCCATGACGGACGCGCGCGCCTTTTTGACGTTTTCACTCTGGGTGAGGACTTCCATTCCCTCGGTGACAACGGCGTTGCACGAGATACCCAGGCGGCTTCCCCGATCGGAAACAAACTCGACCTGGCACATGCGGCAGTTCCCGTCCGGCCCGAGCCCGGCGTGGTAGCAGAAATGCGGGATCTTGATTCCGTTGCGCCTGCAAAGGTCGATCAGCAATTCGCCGTCGTTCGCTTCGTAATCAATCCCGTCGACTATGACTTTGACACTCATGTAGTTGTTTATCCTGCTTTTGCCGCCAGTTGCGGACAGCACTTCTGCTCAATGTGCGCTTCGAATTCTTCGCGAAATTTTTCAATATAACTGGCCGCGGGCATTGCCGCAGCGTCGGCCAGCACACACACCGTCCGGCCCATCATGTTGGGACAGATACTTGCAATCTTGTCGATGTCACCCGGCCGGCCCTCACCGATCTCTATGCGGTGGACCAGCCTGGCCAGCCAGAACGTGCCCTCACGGCACGGCGGGCACTGCCCGCACGACTCATGCGCGTAAAACCGCATCGCCACATCCAGCGCCTTGACGATACAAACGTCTTCACTCAGAACCATGATCGCACCCGAACCCAGCATCGACCCGGCTTCGGCGATCGATTCGTAGTCCAGAGTAGTGACCCGCGCTTCTTCGGCCGTCAGAATCGGCGAAGAAGATCCGCCCGGAATAACCGCTTTCAGTGTCCTGCCGCCCAACACTCCGCCGGTACTCTCTTCAATAAAATCCCACAGGTTCACGCCAAACGCCGTCTCGTATACACCGGGACGTTCGACCATTCCGCTGATCGAGAACAGCATCGACCCCGTGCTCCGCCCCACACCGATCGCGGCATAAGCCTCTCCACCGTTGTTAAGAATCCACGGCAGGTTCGACAAGGTTTCGACGTTGTTTACCACCGTCGGGCAACCAAACAGTCCCACGATAGCGGGAAACGGCGGCTTGGTACGGGGTTGCCCCTTTTTGCCCTCGATCGATTCGATCAGGCCGGTTTCTTCGCCGCAGATGTAGGCGCCGGCGCCGCGATGGATAACAATATCCACGTTGGTGCCCGACCCCTTGATGTCGCGTCCGAGGTAACCGTTTTCGTAAGCTTCATCGAGCGCCGCCTGGAAACGGGCGATCGGATAGTCGTATTCACCGCGGATGTAAACGTAAGCGGTTTCGATACCGACGGCGCGGCAACATATAATGATACCCTCGATGAGTGCGTGGGGGTCCAGTTCGAGGATCTTGCGGTCTTTGAAAGTGCCCGGCTCGCCTTCATCGGCGTTTACACACAGGTACTTGTGCTTGTCGATATCCCGTGGAACAAAGCTCCATTTCATGCCGGCCGGAAAACCAGCGCCTCCGCGACCGCGGAGCCCCGATCGTTTGACTTCCTCGATCAGCTCGTCCGGAGTTTTGGCAAACGCCTTGTCCAGCGAGGCGTACCCGCCCTGCTGCTTGTAGACATCAAGCTTGTTGTTGTCCGGAACGTCAAATCTTGCGCTGAGTATTTTTGGCATATCAAACGGCTTCAAACGCCGGGTTACTTGTCTTCTTCCACCGGATCGCGGCCATCGCGGCAGGTCTCCAGTATCCGAACCAGTTTTTCTTCCGTCAGGTGTTCAAAATAGTGTTCGTCGAGGCGCATTACCGGCGCCGTACCGCACGAACCGAGACATTCGACCAGTTCCAGGCTGAACAAACCGTCTTCTGTCTGTTCGCCGGGACCGATTCCAATATGGTTTTTAATGACCGCTTCGAGGTCTTCGCACCCGCGCATTGTACACGTCATGTTGCGGCAAAGCTGTATATGATGTTCGCCCGTTTTTTCGGTCTTGAACATCGTGTAAAACTCAACGACTGCCCACACAGAAACGGGCGCCTGGTCCAGCCGGTTGGCGACATACTCAATAACGTCGGCGGTCAGATAACCCCACTGGTCCATCGCCAGCCAAAGCGCGGGCAATACCACGGCCTGTTTGGTCGGGTACTTGCCGAGCAGTTGCCGAAACTTCGCCTCGGTCTCTTCGTTAAACGATATCTGCGTATTGGTTGTCTGTTCCATCGATAAACAAGCGCCGGTTTTGTTACCGGTCCAGTTCCCCCGCGATAATGTTCAGTCCAGCCAGCGTGACGGGGAGGTCGGCCACCATTGCGCCTTCCATCAGGTATTTTAACGTGTTCATCAGGTAAAAACAGGGCGGTCGTACCTTGATCCTGTAAGGATGTTCCGAACCGTCGCTGATAATGTAGAAACCCAGTTCCCCGTTGGGAGATTCGATCGAATCGTAGATCCGCCCCGGCGGCGGCTTGATGCCTTCCATAACCAGTTTGAAGTGGTTGATCAACGATTCCATCTTGTTGTGAACGTCGTCCTTCGGCGGCAGCACGATATCCTTATTGTCCACGTTAATCGGACCGCCGGGAATATTGTCGATCGCCTTGTAAATGATCTTCAGGCTTTCTTCCATCTCCGCGACCCTTACAAATACGCGGTCGTACACGTCGCCGTTGGCACCAACGGGAATATCAAAATCGAATTCATCATAGTGATAATAGGGCCGCGCCTTGCGAAGATCAAAATCGGCCCCTGTCGCCCGCAGGCACGGACCGGTCCAACCGTAATTGATCGCGTCTTCCGCGCTAATCATGCCGACGCCACGTGCGCGGTCCTGGAAAATCCGGTTTTTCTGCACCAGGCCCCTGACATCCTTGATCGATTTCGGGACTACCTTTAACGCCTCCAGTACGTCGTCCCGGAAATTTTCGGGCAGGTCCCAGGCCAGCCCCCCGACCCGGGTGTAGCTGTACGTGAGACGCGCACCGGTCAAAGCCTCCAGCACATCGTTCAGCTTTTCGCGGGCGTTGAAAAAATACCAGAAGTTCGTGACAGCGCCGGAATCGACCAGGTTGGCCAGCACGCAGATCATGTGGTCCATGATCCGCTGGATCTCCATTATAATGACGCGAATGACTCGTGCCCGTTCGGTGATCTGGATGTCGAGCATGCGCTCGACGGCCTTGCAGTAACCGATGTTGTTGGTAAGGCTGCTACAGTAGTTGAGGCGGTCCGTGTAGGGGATGACCTGGTTGTAATGCTTTGTCTCCACCATTTTTTCAAACCCGCGGTGGAGATAACCGATGTCTACGCCGGCTTTCTCGATCGTCTCGCCGTCCAGCTTGGCGTACACGCGGAACGTACCGTGCGTGGCGGGGTGGGTCGGCCCGATATTGACGTACATCGGATCGGTACTGATGTCGTCGAGCGTCGTCCCGTCCGGCGCCGGGGTTCCTTGTTTGTTTATTTCAGGTTTTCCGTCGGTCATTATATCGTATTGCTATTCGTTCATCTCGTCGGTCAGATCGGACGTCCGCGAACACCACTGCCCCTGCGTGATCAAGTAGTCTTTACGCAGCGGAAAACCGACAAATTCGTGATGCGTCAGAAGCCGTTTCAGGCAAGGATGTCCCACAAAATTGAATCCGTACATTTCAAAGGCTTCGCGCTCGCCCCAGTTGGCTGACTCCCACACGTCACTCGCCGTGGGAAGATCCATGTTGTCTTCCTCCACCTTTATGCGGACGCGGACGCGGTGGTTGTTCGCAATCGAATAGACGATGTATTCGAGTTCGAAGCGTTCTTTCTGTTTCTTGAGTTTTAAGCCGTCAACACCGGCGATATCGAGAAGAAGATCAAAATCTCTATCCTGTTTAAGAAAGACAAGCACATCGTGCACCACGCTCCGGTCGACGATGAGCACAAGATCACCAAACGACTTGTCGAATTTCGTGATTTTGTCGCCGAATCTGGAGTTGGCGGCCTCGATGAGGGCCTCGTGTTTCGCGGTGTCGCTTGTCATTCGTCCTTCATTTTCTCCATGATTTCGTGCCGTCTCTCAATGTTGCGCTTGGGAACCGGTTCCTTGTCGATCCGGTTCTGAACCTTGAGCAGCGCATCAAGGATGGCTTCGGGGCGCGGAGGGCACCCCGGTATAAAAACGTCCACGGGAATGATCTGTTCGATTCCCTGGACGGTGGCGTAATTGTCGTAAAAGCCGCCCGAACACGCGCAAGCCCCCATGGAAATGACGTATTTGGGCTCGGCCATCTGGTCGTATATTCTTTTGAGAACCGGTGCGAGCTTGTAGTTGATCGTTCCCGCCACCAGCATCAGATCGGCCTGGCGGGGAGAAAACCGCACAACTTCCGCGCCAAATCGTGAAATATCAAACGGGCCGGACACAACCCCCATAAATTCGATCGCGCAACAAGCCGTACCGAACGGCAGGGGCCACAGAGAGTTCTTTCGGGCCCACCTCACGACTTCGTCGATTTTGGTGACGATCACGCCCGTTTCGTTTCTGTCGAACGTTGTCTGATCTACTCCCATTCCAGAGCTCCCTTTTTCCACACGTAAACCAGGCCAAGAATCAATATAAAGAGGAACACTGACATCTCTATAAATCCAAATATTCCCAGCTGCCTGAACAACACGGCCCACGGGAAAATGAACACCGCTTCGATATCAAATATTATGAAGAGTAGCGCGACGAGGAAAAATTTCACCGAATACCGATGGCGCGGTTCGCCAACCGGATCGACGCCGCATTCGAACAGCTTCATTTTGCGTTCGGACGCCTGTCTCGGTCCCGTGAACGACGCGATCACGAGCAACAGCACCGGGATCATCAGTGCCAGGGAAAAGAGTAGAATAATGGGGGCGTATTTCAGGGCAATAGACATTACACGTATACTACCGACGGCCGGTCGTAATTGCCGGACCGGGCCGTCGTTGGAATCGGTTACTATTGTCGTGTCAACGGGTAACGTAATACGGCGGCAGCACCTCAGACGGGACAATCGTGTGATTTTTCACAAGTGTGGCGCCGACTCACCGTTTTGAAACCCTATCCAGAAAATGTGAACGTGTCAAGCGGATTCGAAATCTCAAGGCTGTTTAATAACTGTACTTCGGGGGGTGGTTTTTCGGGTATTATAATGATAGAGTGATCCCTTCGTTTGCGGCCGCATCAGACAAAGTAAATACCAATGAGCTACGGAAAAAAGCTTGGCATATTCTGCAGGGAACCGAGACCGGGCGAAGTCAAAACCCGCCTGACTCCCCCCCTGTCACCGTTGCAGGCCTGTACTCTTTACGAGGCTTTTCTGCACGATCTGTTCGGACGACTGGACAAGTTAAAAAAAACCAGACCGACGGTGTTTTACGATGGCGAGAATCCGGAAAAGCTGAAAAGCCTTGTTTCAGACCGGTACACACTTACTCCGCAGGACGGAGCCGATCTCGGTCAGCGGATGCTGCACGCGTTCGAGAAAATGACCGGAAATGAAAGCCGCGCAGCGGTCATTATCGGGTCCGACAGTCCGGATATCCCGATTCAGTATATCAAACGCGCGTTTCTCAAGCTGAAACACAAAGACGTCGTACTGGGACCTTCGTTTGACGGTGGATACTACCTTATTGGAGCAAGATCTCCGCATGCGGGCCTTTTTGAAGGGGTCGACTGGGGCGAATCGGGGGTTTTTGGACAGACGGTGCAGCGTGTTCGGGAACTCGACCTGTCATTGGCCCTTCTGCCGATGTGGTACGACGTGGACACACCGGATTCGGTGGACCTGTTGCGCTGCATGATCAAGGCGCGGCGCCTGGAAGGGAGCGGGCTGCTGCCTGAATCGGAAGCGGCGCTGGCCGCGATGGACAATAGCGCGATTTAGATTCCCCCCTGGACACACATGCTTCTGCCTCTCAAGGACATCAATCCCACCACAAGGCCGCCCCTGGTAACGGTTGCGCTCATCGTAATCAACGTGACGGTTTTTGTGTACGAAATCGCCATTGGTCCTTCGCTGGGCCGGTTCATTGCGGCGTACGGGATGATTCCTTATGAAATCACCCAATCGGTCGATCTGGTGGGTTCACACCCGGGCAGCCCGGTAACGCACGCGTCGGGTCCCCCGCTGGTGTACCTGACGCTCCTGACATCGATGTTTTTACACGGTGGATTTCTGCACATCGCCGGCAATATGCTTTACCTGTGGATTTTCGGCAACAACATCGAGGATCTCCTGGGCCCCGTGAAGTTTGTTTTCTTTTATCTGTTGTGCGGTCTGGTCGCCGGCGTCGCACACATACTGTCGGATCCTGTTTCGACCGTGCCCACCGTTGGCGCCAGCGGCGCCGTCGCGGGGATCCTGGGCGCCTACCTCATCGCCTACCCGCGGGCGCGTGTGATATGCCTTCTGTTTCTGGTGTTTTTTATCCGGCTGATCGCGTTGCCGGCCATGTTGGTGCTGATTTTCTGGTTTGTTCTGCAGTTTTTCAAAGGGATGGCGTCGTTTTCAGCGGGCCAAACGGGCGGCGTCGCGTGGTTCGCGCACCTCGGCGGATTTATAGCCGGGGTTGTGTTGATCCATATCATGGCCGCCGCGGACGTGAAGCGTCTGCGCACGGCACGAAAATGGGCCAGGCAATCGGGCGGCGCAGTCGATCGGCCGCAGTTCTGAAACGGTTCGGATTACGGAAACAAGCGGGGGGCTTTGGGATCGATTTTTCTCTCGGCGCCGTCGAGGTGGTTGACGTCCCCGAGAAGATCGATACGCGGTTTGTTGGCTGGGAACAAAACGCGCGTGAACGAACCGTTCCTGATCTTGAAACGCCAGATGTCATCCAGTTTCATGCCCAGCAGCCGGGTCAACCAGGCGCAGATCATACCCCCGTGGGCAAAAACGGCGATGGATTTGTCGTCGAATTCGTTTTGTATATCGTTCATCGCCCCCGTCACACGCGAACGAAACCGACGGATGGTTTCCCCGCCCTCGATACGCAGATCGCTGGGGCGATCGAACCACAAAGCAACATCCTCGGGATATGCCTTGCGAAGCTCCGCCGCCGATCGGCCTTCCCACACACCGAGATTGATCTCCCGGATCCCGTCTCGCACATGTATGGGAGCGCGGTTTTCCACGGCGATATTCGCGGTCTCGACGGCACGCCCCGACGGGCTGCTCACCACAATGTCAAACTTGACGCCGCGCAGTCTCTCTCCGACCCGGCGCGCCTGCTCGCGGCCGAGGTCACTCAACGGAGATTCGGTCCAGCCCTGGACGCGTCCGGCCTTGTTAAACTCGGTCTCGCCGTGCCTGATAAGATAAACAATCTGCATGCGCGCCAGCATAGAAGAACTGCCCCCATCTTTAAATATCTTTTTCGGGCCGCAGCCTAAGATATTTTTGGCGCACGGTTACGCGGGTCGACCCGGACACGGCTCCCCTTCGGCCCCCTCAGACGTCGCAGTACCAGCCATGACGGGTCGCCTCGCCCCGCTCGC
>CAYUDF010000104.1:0-7889 GCA_964443465.1 uncultured bacterium | reverse complement strand
ATTGCAGAACAGGGCTATTTTTTCACGAATCTCGTGCCCCAGCGGCACCTCCGTGCGGCACAACAGGATATCCGGCTGAATACCGATCTCCTGTAATCCCTTGACGCTGTGCTGCGTCGGCTTGGTTTTCAGTTCCTTGGCTGCCTTGATGTAGGGGATGAGTGTGAGGTGGACAAACAGGCATTCCTCGACGCCGTGTTCCAGCCTCAATTGACGGCAGGCTTCCAGAAAAGGAAGACTTTCAATATCACCTGTGGTGCCGCCGATCTCCGTGATGATTACATCGACGTCCCCCTTGCGTCCGTTATAGCGAACACGTTCCTTGATCTCGTCGGTAATGTGGGGTACCACCTGCACCGTTTTTCCGAGGTATCCCCCGGCGCGCTCGCGCTGGATGACCGCCTGATACACTTTACCGGTTGTCACGCTGTGGTCGTTAGACAGGTCGCGATCGACGAATCGTTCGTAATGGCCGATGTCCAGATCGGTTTCGCCGCCGTCATCGGTGACAAATACTTCTCCGTGCTGAAACGGGCTCATTGTTCCCGGATCCACATTGATATAAGGGTCGAATTTCTGGAGCATTACTCTCAGGCCCCTCTGCTTGAGCAGAAGCCCGAGTGAAGATGATGCGATACCTTTACCAAGGGATGAAACAACTCCGCCCGTTACAAAAATGTATTTCATAAACTCCGCCTTTTCGGCCTTTAGCGTTAGAACAGGTCTTTCAGATGTATCGGGACATTCACGGATTTTCGCCCCCATCTACGTCAGTGTAGAGTCGGCGCAATTCCTTTTCAACTTTTTTTACGTCGTCGGGGACGTCAACACCCACCGTATGCGTGTCTGTGACAACCAGGCCGATAGTCATCCCGTTTTCCAGCGCCCGAAGTTGTTCCAATCGTTCACTTTGTTCAAGTGGTGTTCTTTCCAGCTGTGTAAATCTGAGTAAAACTTTTTTTCTGAAGGCGTACACGCCGACGTGCCGGTACGCCTTCGCCGTCGTGTCGGGCTGTTGATAAATACCTTGGGGAATCGGCGAGCGAGAGAAATACAGCGCCCGGCCGTTGTTGTCGGCAACCACTTTCACGACGTTCGGATTTTCGTAGTCCCCGATCGAGTCAATCGCATGACACGCCGTTACGATGTCCGTATCGGGATCCGCCGTCAGACGATCCACCATATTCTCAACCATGTGGGGATCAAACACGGGCTCATCGCCCTGGAGATTAACAATGATGTCGCATTTGGATTGGCGGGCGATCTCGGCGACCCGATCGGTGCCCGTTTCGTGTTGACCGGAAGTCACGACGACATTTCCGCCAAACGACTCGACCACATCGGCAATGCGCCGGTCGTCGGTGGCGACCACCAGTTCCCCCATACCGTCGATCTCGCTCGCGCGGCGGTAAACCCATTCCACCAGCGGTTTGCCAGATATCTTCACCAGCGGCTTGCCGGGAAACCGCGTCGAACCGTACCGCGCGGGAAGGACAACCATAAAAAGCTCACGGCCCATCGGAGGATCCTCCGTTGAGCCGTGAATATAAAAACCGGATTCTGGTGCTGGGGATAGTGAGACAATGGGTTCCGTACGTCCGGACCCATTGGAAACTACGTGGGTTCGACCACGTGGACGCGTTTCCTGCTTTTTCTGTTTCTACCAAAGGTTTCAAATTTTACGATTCCAGTGATTTTCGCAAACAGTGTGTCGTCCGTGCCTCTACCAACATTATCACCAGGGTGAATGTGTGTACCGCGTTGCCGCACGATGATCGAGCCGGCGCTGACCAGCTGGCCGGAATATCGTTTTACACCCAACCGCTGCGCATGGCTGTCGCGGCCGTTTTTTGAACTTCCTACACCTTTTTTATGAGCCATAATTCAAACCTCTTGTTTTCGGCCTTAATCCGGCTTATCCGAAGTTTTTCAGCCGGATTTCCGTGAACTGCTGTCGGTGGCCGTTCTTGCGGCGATATTTTTTCCGTCTCTTTTTCTTGAATACGATAACTTTTTTGTCTTTTCCGTGGCGTACGATTTCGGCCTGGATCGACTTGCCCTCGATAAAGGGGCTGCCAATCTCTACGGAGCCCTCGGCGGACCACAACATGATCCGGTCGAGCGTCACATCGCCACCGATTTCGGCATCGATTTTTGGTACTTTCAAAACGTCTTCGGGGCCAGCCTTGAACTGACGGCCCCCGATATCCACTATGGCATACACTCTAATTCACCTTTCTATAACCAGTTGCCCGATTTTGCCCCTCGGGTCAAAATGGGCAAAATAACCTCAAATAGATATACGATTCAGCGACAATTGTCAAGACAGTTCTTGAACGAGGTCGCGGAACGACGACAGAGATACGACCTTGAAGTCTTCCCTGTGCAGTCTGGGATCGTCCTGGATCTCGATCTTCATTTTGTACCGGCGCGACAGCATATCCAGGACCTCGACCCGCTCCTCTTCCATATAAATCGCCAGCGACGAGTTCATCCGGAGCTGGATCTTCTTTTCCTTGGTTTTTGAGCCGACCCGCCGGATCCACCGTTCGACTTTGGTCGCCAGTGATTCGAAACTGAGGACTTTACCGATCCCGCTGCAATACGGGCACTCCTCGCTGAAGAAATGGAGCAGGCTGGGACGTACCCTCTTACGGCTGACCTCAACCAGCCCCAGGTCACTGACGGCAAACGCCTTGGAGCGCGACCGGTCCTTGCGGAGATTTTGACGCAGTTCGGCCAACACCTTGCGTTTGTTGGCTTCGACCTCCATATCGATGAAATCGATGACAATAATGCCGCCGATATCCCGCAACCTCAGCTGCCGGGGCACCTCACGGGCGGCCAGCAGGTTGGTCTCCAGGATCGTCTCTTCCTGGTTTTTCTTGCCCACAAACCGGCCCGTATTGACATCGACCGCCACCAGCGCTTCCGTGTGGTCGATGATCAGGTAGCCGCCTTTTTTCAGCCACACCTTCCGGTCCAGCGATTTGGTGATCTCAGTTTCGATATTGAACTTGTCGAACATCGCCGTCTTGTCTTTGTATTGTTTCACGCGTGAAGTCAGTTGCGGGCTGAAGGTCCGCAGATACCGCATCAGCTGCCGATGGTCCTTGTCGCTGTCGATGATGACGCGGTCCACGTCATCGGTCAGGATATCCCTCACCATGCTCACCAGGAGACCGACTTCTTCGTGGATCACGGCAGGCGCCGTGGCTTTTTCCGACCGCTTATGGATGTCGCCCCACAATTTGTGGAGATAGTCGATGTCGGCCCCGATCTGCTTGTCTTCGATATTCTCGCACGCCGTCCGGGCGATGATGGCGCAGTTGGCCGGCTTTTTCTTGCTGATAAGAGCCTTCAGGCGCGACCGCTCCTCGCGCGATTCAATTCGGCGGGAAACCCCCAGATAATCCATGTTCGGCATATACACGACGTAACGTCCCGGCAGGGACAGTTGTGTGGTGAGCCTCGGTCCCTTGGTCCCGATCGCTTCCTTGGTCACCTCGACGAGAATCTCCTGTCCCTTGTGGAGCATTTTTTCGATGGAAAGTCCGCCATTCTTCGGGCGGTTGTCGCGACGGCGGCCACCGCGTCCCCTCGCGGGAGCGCGTCCCCCCCGCCGGGATGTTTTCTTGTCGTCGTCTTGTTCGTCATCCATATCGATGCCGCCCTCCATCCGGGCCAGCGCCTCCATGGACGCCTGCAGGTCGCTTGCGTGCAGAAAACCGGCTTTTTCGTAGCCGATATCCACAAAAGCGGCCTGGATCCCGGGCAGGATCGCGTTCACCCTGCCCACATAAACATCGCCAACAATGCGACGGGTCTGTTCACGATCGATCATGAATTCGACCAGATCGCCGTCTTCCATAATGGCGATACGAATCTCGAGTGCTGTTGAATTGATCAATACTTCTTTCATAGCTATCCTTGCATAAATCTTCCGCTGAGGGGCGACAGGTACTCTTTTCCCCGGCGGACGTACTGGCTGGTCCGGGTCACCTGGATGGGTGTTTCGAAACACTCGGGATCACAGGCGATCGCAGCCACAACATCAACGGGCCCAACGACCCGGCCGGCGAGCATTGTGCTTGTGTATTCGACACAAACTGTCGCACCGGTGGTTTTAATATCAGCACCGGTTATTTCCGGATCGTTTTGATCCGGATTTTCAGTCTCAGCAGCAAATGTTTTTTGTAAATTTTCAGTCCGCTCCAGCATTTGTTGATAATCGAGATTGTTTTTCGCCAATTCGTTCTCGCTGAAACAAACCGTATAGGTGGCGGCGCAAATATCGTTCGCCAGTTTAGGTGTCCCGTCCGCCAGCAATCCGCTCCCACACACCCTCAAACCGTCGGGCAGAAATTCGTTACATTGTTGTTCGAATTCTTCGACCGGTTCTTCGAGTTGGATGTCCAGATATTCGTCCAACCCTTCCCATCCCGTCTTGAGCGGCGGGCCAAAAGACATCCGCATGTGCGGATGAAATCCCTGGCTGTACACAACGGGGATACCGGCAGCGGCCAAACCGCGCTGGAAAACGCGCACGACGTCCTTATGCGACGCAAAACGGATCACGTCGCGTTTGTCGAATTTGACACGGATTCTCAAAGCGTTCTCCGAACCGGTATAAACGGTTACACAAGACCACCACACGACACAATTCACCCGTCGCGTGAGGGCCAATACAGCATGTACTCACGAATCCCGCGACACGTCGCAACAGTCGCCCGCCCTGGTGGGTACGGTGATCAACACGTTACGGCCGGAACTCTTTCGAGTACCATACTATCCGGGTCAGGAGATGCAGGGTGTGGCCTTTTTTTCCGTTGTCCGGTCACCGCCCGGAACCGCCGGACGGATTTGAATTTCCGGAGAGGTCGTGCCAACCCCGCAGAAACTGGGGAACTTGAAAGGGGGTGACGCAGCGGAACTTTTTATCGGTTCTTTCGCGTCAGGTATATCCGATTTTAAAGGTGATCCCTTAAACCGGATCATTAAACGATATAAACTCAACGTTTCAGTTTAGTGACCTGCCGTGTCTGGTTTCCTGTCGGGACCCGTCCCCCGCTCGTTTCTCACGAGCTTCCCCGGAAAAGGCTCCCTGTTGTTCAGCGTCCAGATTAATTGACGCGCAGGATCTAGTTTTGACAACTAACGTCTTCGGGCCGGCTGTAGACCCCTGCCGTACAAACGCTCTGTTCGTTTTCAGTACTCTCCTGACCAGTGTACCGGAGCGTTTTTCCCAAATCCGTGCGATTCGCCGCACCGTCGCGTGTTCAGTTTATGGACGAGCCGTTGGTTGTGAACGGTCTGATTTTTATTATCGTCCAACTTCCGTGAACGCGACAAACTCGGCACTTTGATAATTCGGGTTCATCAGCAAACCGCTGTCCCGCCGAGTTGTGACGACAATCTCCCTGGCCAGCGTGTCCGCCTCTTTCTGGGTCTTGACACACAAGGCCAGCCACCAAAGTGTGGCTTTGTTAATACAGGACACTTCGGTCCCACCGAGGCCGCCTTGAAGTTTTGCGGCGACGGATTTTCTCGCCGAAGGATCTTCTTCTTCCACCATCACTTCGGCGACAAATCCATTGAACCCATTAAAAATAACCGGTTTGGGTGAATCTTTTCCATCAAAATCTCTAACATCGTTGTTTTGCAACGAGTTGGAAACTTCCTTCACCCACCGTGACTGGACCTCTTTTCTCGCCAGCCCTTCGAGATGACCGGCACCGTCCCAGGCACTTTCCAGCGAATACGCATGTTTGTTCCGATTGTAGAACGTACTCTGGCTGTCGAGTACCGCCTTGAGCGCAGGTACGGTTTTATTCGGATCCAGATTTCCGGTCTCTATAACAAACCGGAAAAAGTCGAATCGTTTGAGACCCGCCAGTTTTTTGTCGAAACCCATTTTCCCCACAAGCGTGAGATTGGCCGTACTGGCGTACAGGTCGGTCCCCTTGAGCCAGACGAGTAAACGGGCGTCGATTTTCATATCTGTCACCTGCCCAGTGCCTTTTTTAACGATTGGAAAAAACCGGCACCGGGACCGGCCGAAAACAGTCTGTCGGCACCGAGACCGTCGCGATCACGCCCCCATGTGCCCCCCACGTGCCGCGGAACCTGGTGGTACCAGGCGGCGCGTTCGGGATGCGGCATGAGGGCAAGAACATTGCCAGCCGCATTGGTCAATCCGGCAATAGCAAACATCGAGCCGTTGGGATTGTCCGGAAAAGAATCGGCGTTTGCACCATCCACCGTCGAGTACTCAACGGCGACACCTTCGCCGGATTCCAGGCGGCTCCTGACTTCTGAAGACGACGTCACAAACCGGCCCTCCGCATGCGCAAGCGGCAACGGCAACCCCGCACCGTTTCCCATGAATTCTGTAAATACACAGTTTGCGGGACCCTTGCGGACGTGGACCCATGTGCAAAAATATCCCCGGCGGCCGGTCATCCGGTTTGGAGCCAGCGCCATTTCGACTTTTCCGTCCTCGAATGCCGGCACCGCACCCATTTCGATCAGAATCTGGGCACCGTTACAGATTCCCAGCACCGGCACTTCCCTGGCGACCGCTTCAGCAACGGCATCCAGCACCGGGTCTTTGGCCGCGACAACACCCGCGCGGATCCGGTCCTGATAGGAAAAACCGCCCGGGACCACCACGGCGGCTGCGTGTGTGAGCGCGTCCGTCGCGGCGTTCCATCGCTTGATCTCCGCCGGTAGTCCGGCGGCCTCGATCGCGCGACACGTCTCGTATTCGCAGTTCACTCCCGGAAACTGTAAAACGACAACTTTAGATTTACCCACAGGTTCTCCTGTTTTCAAACGAAATCAACGGAGCAATTCCGCGACGCCGCCTTTGAAGGCCTCGTCCAGTTGATCCAGACCCAAGTCAAGAATACCGACGCCGGTCTCTACTCTGAGGCCGCCGCCCGCACTGGTTTTTCCCAGTGTGTGAAAAGGCGTTCCGTACTTGCTGAGGGTTGCTTCGAACCGGGTCAGGCCGTCGGCCGGAACCTCAACCACGATACCGCCGTACTCGCTGAACAACATTCCGTCGGGGCCCGCGTCCCGTTCACCTGTGAGCGGCGTAAAATCCAGTTCGCACCCCAGGTCAAACGGCCGGCTGGCGAGAACCATCTCCGCCAGCGTTATCAGGATCCCGCCATGCGAGATGTCGTGGGCGGCCAGCACCGTACCATCGCTGAACCCTTCGATCAATCCCCGCAGCATGGCGACTTCGACCGTGAAATCGGGCTCGGGTGTTTCATCACTGGCGGTTTTGCTGAAATACCGGTCGAATTCGGATCCACCCAGCCTGTCGTTCAGGTCACCCAGCAGAATCACCGTTGAACCGCCCTGTTTGAACGCCATGTTTCTGGCGGTAGACGCGTCATCGATCCGTCCAACACACGATACGATCGGCGTCGGGGCAATCGCGTCGCCGGTCTCACTCTGGTTGTAAAAAGACACGTTGCCCGATACCACCGGCACACCCATGTCGTTCTCGTCGCCGGTCAGACGCAGCGCGCGGCACGCATCCCCGATGCCCTTTACAGCCGAAGAAAACTGATAAAATACGCCGGGGTCTTCCGGGTCACCGAAATTCAGACAATCGGTAATCGCCAGCGGCATCGCGCCAACGCAAACAACGTTGCGCACTGCTTCAACGACCGCCCAAACCCCGCCCAGGTACGGATTCACCGATGCCAGCCTGGAGGACCCCCCGATACCGGCCGCCATCCCGGGTTTCTCGCCCGCCCATTCCACAAGCCACAGTGAGGCGCATATAGCGTTCTGCGGGCGAATTGCCACCATCCAGCCGAATAGAAGCCCCTGTAGCACCCACTGAGATCCGGAGCGACGGCCACGCGTAACAT
>CAYUDF010000103.1:0-8061 GCA_964443465.1 uncultured bacterium | reverse complement strand
TGGCCATGTCGGATCCCGACAACGACGTGCGCCGGCACGCCGTGTACGCCCTCAGCGACTGCGACACACGCAGGTGTATGGAGCAGTTGCTCGAGATCGCAAAAAGTGACCCCGACGCCGACGTGCGCCGGCACGCCGTGTACGCGTTGTCCGATTACGACGATGAAGAAGAAGTGGTCCTGTTGATGATCGAAATTCTGAAGTCGGAAACGGATCCCGACATTCGGAGGCAGGCGGTATACGTTATCGTCGAAGCGGAAGACCCGCGAGCCGTTCCCGCCCTTATCGAGATCGCCCTCAACGATACCGAAGTTGACGCGGCCCGTGCGGCAACTTACGGGCTGGCAGAAATGGACGACCCGCGCGCCACCGACGCTTTGTTAAAAATTGTAAAGGAATCCGGCGACGCCGACATGAAACGAGCCGCTTTGTACGCGCTGGTCGATAATGACGACGTCTCGATCCTGCCGACATTAAAGGAAATCGCTCTGGACGCCGAAGACTCAGATCTGATCCGCGCAGCCGTGTACGCGATCGCCGAAATGGACGACGAACCGGACGCGGCCAGGGCGCTGATCGAGATATTCCGCGCGAGCGAGGATCCAGACGTGAAGAAGGCGGCGCTGTACGGAATCGCCGACCACGACGACGAGGAACTGGGCGCGGAACTCCTGAAAGAAGTCGCGCTGTCCAGTGAGGACGAACAGATAGCGCGCGCGGCGATTTACGCTCTGGAAGATATACTCGAAGACGAAGACATCGATGTGCTGATGACGATTTATGAGAAGTCACCGTTCGAGGAAGTCCGGCGTGCCGCGCTTATAATGATTATGGATGTCGGCGTCGACGAGGCTCTGCCGATTCTCCAGATAGTGTTAAAAAGTGAAGTTGATCCTGATATTCGCGCGCAGGTGGTTTATACGCTGGAAGACGCCGACGACGAGGACGCGGTGGTAAAAATGCTGATTGATGTGGCGGAAAACGATCCCAGTCGGAAGGTCAGACGCGCCGCCGTCCACGTGCTGGGCGAAATCGGCACCGAAGAAGCGCAGGAAGCGCTGCTGAAAATCCTCCAGAAACGCCCCGATAAGGACAACTAGAAAAAAGGCGGGTTTTGGAAAACCAAAACCCGCCTCGTTACCGTCAGGAATATAACTGCGAACCCTTGTCGCGGAATTCCTTTGCTTTCTCTTCAAGACCCGCGTCGATGGCCGACTGACCTTCCACGTCCAGTCCTTTTTTCTTTGCAAATTCCCTGACGTCGTCCGTGATCTTCATCGAGCAGAAGTGCGGCCCGCACATCGAGCAGAAGTGCGAAGTTTTAGCCGCGTCCTTCGGCAGTGTTTCGTCGTGAAAATCCCGTGCCGTTTCCGGGTCCAGAGCCAGGTTGAAGTGGTCCTCCCAGCGGAACTCGAACCGCGCTTTGCTGAGCGCGTTATCCCATTCCTGTGCCGCGGGAAAACCCTTGGCGAGGTCCGCCGCGTGGGCGGCGATTTTGTAGGTGATCACGCCGTCCTTGACGTCCTTCTTGTTGGGCAGACCGAGGTGTTCTTTCGGGGTGACGTAACACAACATCGCGCATCCGTACCACCCGATCATTGCGGCGCCGACGGCGCTTGTGATGTGGTCGTAACCGGGTGCGATGTCGGTTGTCAGCGGCCCGAGCGTGTAAAACGGCGCCTCCTGGCAGTGCTCCAGTTCCAGGTCCTGGTTGATTTTTATCATGTGCATCGGCACATGTCCCGGACCCTCGATCATCACCTGGCAGTCGTGTTTCCACGCGACACCGGTGAGTTCTCCCAGTGTTTCCAGTTCGGCCAGTTGTGCGCGATCGTTCGCGTCGGCGATTGAACCCGGGCGCATTCCGTCACCCAGCGAAAAAGCGACGTCGTACGTTTTCATGATCTCGCAGATTTCCTCGAACTGCGTGTACAGGAAACTTTCCTTGTGGTGCGCCAGGCACCACTTTGCCATGATCGAACCGCCGCGGCTGACGATTCCGGTTGCCCGGTCCGCCGTCCACGGGACATACCTGAGCAACACACCGGCGTGGATGGTGAAATAGTCGACGCCCTGTTCTGCCTGTTCGATCAGCGTGTCACGGAATAGTTCCCACGTCAGTTCTTCCGGTTTGCCGTCGACCTTCTGCAGGGCCTGATAGATGGGTACCGTACCGATCGGCACCGGCGAGTTCCGGATGATCCACTCCCGCGTGTCGTGTATGTTTTTACCGGTGGAAAGATCCATCACGGTGTCCGCGCCCCACAAAGTGGCCCAGCGCATTTTTTCTACTTCTTCGTCAATACTCGACGTGACAACGGAATTGCCGATGTTGGCGTTGATCTTGACGCGAAAGTTGCGGCCGATGATCATCGGTTCCGTTTCCGGGTGATTGATGTTGGCCGGTATAATCGCGCGCCCGGCGGCGACTTCGTCGCGGACGAACTCAGGCGTGATGTACTTGCGAATGTCGGCACCGAATGACTGGCCGGGATGCTGGTGTCCCGGCAGATTGCTCGGACCGGTTTGTGCGTGTGAGAGCATTCCTTTCGCGCCGTTCGGTTTTCCGTATTCGGCCTCGAAAGCGGCGTCG
This sequence comes from uncultured bacterium, assembly GCA_964443465.1. Lineage (GTDB taxonomy): Bacteria > Krumholzibacteriota > Krumholzibacteriia > WVZY01 > JAKEHA01 > CAYUDF01. The sequence goes on along the minus strand of CAYUDF010000103.1, from coordinate 5,468 downwards.
CGACCGAGATTTTCACGGATCGCCACGTATTCCATCTCCGGAGTCACGATAGCGCGACGGGCGTAGTACATCTGGGACACGTTTTTCCCCTGCGTCGCCTTCAGACGCGGCCGTTTCAAGCCAGGAAAAGGCGTGTGACGCGGCTCGTCGCCGAGCGGTGTGCCGGGTTCAAAGCTGGTAAACCCGTCGTACGTCTCTGTGTCCCCGCGTTCTTCGATCCATTGTTGCCTTATTGTGGGCAGACCGGACTGCACGTCCAGGGTTACGCCGGCGTCCGTCCAGGGTCCGCTCGGATCATAAATTTTCAGTTTGCTGTTGTTTTCGATAGTACCGTCGAATCGGGTCGACTGTCCGATGGTAACCTCGCGGAACGGTACGCGGATGTCCGCCCGGGAGCCCGTTTTGTATACTTTTTCTGAACCGGGGAAGTGGTCTCCGTAACCGGTCTTTTTGTGTTCAGCCGTTGACATGTGAATCCGCTCCTTCGCCAGCCCGTTGATAAAAAACAGTATATAAAGATGAATACGAATGCGTACCGAAGGCGCGTTAACACGCGCCTTCGGAAGTATCATAGCCGTTCGTTACAGGATTGGCAACCTTTTCGGACAATTCTGGTGCGCAATCTGTCCGGTCGATACAGGTGGGGCAGAAACAACGACGGCGGCCCGGAATCACCGGACCGCCGCTTTGTAGTGGGGTCAGTTCAAAAGAGTTGAATCCGTATCAGTCGTTGCTCATCGCCAGCCCGTCCCCGGTAATTCCCGACATCGTACCCGTGTGGTTGAGGGCTCGCGCAACCAGTCGTTCGAGGTTGCCTTCCGCCCGCACCATCACCAGTTCGTTCTGGTTGAGAATCACGACGTACAGCTCCTTGATGTTCTCGTCGTCCATCCGGTAGAGAATCCACGCCAGTTCGTTTTTGTCGCGAATCCTGACCGCCATTTCCCAGTCTTCGTTTGCTTCCAGTTCCTGGAGCCGGTGGGGCATCGAGACGTCCATCGCCGACGGCATCCGGTTGGTCTGGTAGACTGCCAGTTCGATCTTGCTCACGTCGCTGAGGTATCCGCTCGCTTCCTTCGCGTCGGGGACCATGCGCGTGAACAGACGCGCAAACGCCAGGGATACAGGCCCCAGCGTCAGTTCGATGTCTTTTTCAAAATGCGCGCCGGGCAACTGCCTCTCCAGGTCCCGTCGGACCTGGGCCAGTCCCGGCGCCCACATGCATCCCAGCGATGTCGCGGCGACGGCGAGTAACACCACGATCACAACCGGTGTCAGTATCTTTTTATAGTTTCCGCGATTCATCATTTTACCTGTGCCTCTGTTATATGAGACGCACCAATCGCCGATTTAGTTTCCTTTATTTAATTCGTAGCGGATGCTGTCCAGTTCTTCGACGTTGAAATGGGTGCCGATGCGGCTGACGTCTTCGGGTTTGATATCACCCACGATATTGACGAATACCGCTTCATCGTCCTCCATTGCCAGCACGACAAGACCCTGTATCCACTCGTAGTCTTCGGAGGGTTTTACGTATACGTAAATCTCCTCGTCATCCTCGCTGACCCGTACAATGCGTTCCCAATCCTTTTTGTCCAGTGCCTCCGCTGTCTGGGCCGCAAGGGCGGAGAAGGTCTCCTCAATACGGCTCGTTCTGGCAAACACCTGGATTCGCACCAGTTGCAGGTTGATCATCATGTCGTACAAATCGGGGTCTTCTTCTTTCAGGAACCCAGAAATGAGTTTGATCATGTTGTGGTTGAGATTTACCTCGATTTTCGCCTCTTTCGCGAATGCGTCCAGGGATTGAAAATCGACATACCCGGGGTGTTTGGTGTAATCGGTCTTTTTCTTCTTCGCGTCTGCGGCCGTCGAGACGGCGAGCACCAGGAAAACGCAAAGGACACTGGTTATGATGGTTCTGATTCTCATGGGGTTTCCTCCTTAATCATGCCTCGGAAACGGATAAATAGGCTCGCTGACTGTTTTACCCAGCGGTTTGATGACTCTGTCGTTAATAACATCATTCTTGATTATTTCGCCCGTCCGCCTGCTGAATTTACCCAGGTAGGCAAATGCCAGCATCGCGTCCAGTTTTGCCAGTTCGAGTTCCTGTTCGGTATATTCCGGCCCGCTGCTGAAAGGGGACTGTTCGTGCTGTGACAGTACGAACACACTGACCGCAGCGACGACCAGCACCATGACGGCCATGGCCGGCCTGAGGACAAAAACGTTACGGCCACCGAACCACCCGAGCAGTCTGTGTACGATTGAATCGCGGTTGTCCGTTCCGAGCGCCGCCGCCGCTTGTTCCACGACCCGCGGGGGGCATTCGAGTGCGGGCAGTGTCCGCAGTTCCTGCGCCACGGCCCGGGCGAGCGCCAGCTCTTCCCGGCAGTCCTGACAGTCCGCCAGGTGGCTTTCGACTTTCGCGATTTCTTCCCTGTCCAGGTCGCCATCCAGGTACGGATCGATCCTGTCCAGGGTCCACAAACATCTGTCTTCGGCTGCCGTCATGCCTATACCTTTCCTCTCAACGCTTCTCGGAGCATCCGGCGGCCCCGGTGAAGGTATACCTTTACTGTGTTGAGTGGCATCTCCAGCGCCGTGACGATTTCGGAGTACGACATTTCCTGGATTTCCCGCATGACCACGATACTGCGGTACGGTTCTTCCACCCGGATCAATGCAACCTGGAGAGCGTCCTGAACCTCGTGAGACCGGGTGGCCCGATCGGGGCCCGGATTTTCCGAGGCGACAAGACTTTCGACCACGTCAAAATCAATACCTTCGGCGAACACCGCGCCCCGCGATTTTCGGCGGCGCGTGTTATCGATCACGGCGTTTCTCGCCACCCGCATGACCCACGCGGTGAGTTTTTCGGGTGCGACTGATTCTGAGTGTTGCCAGATTTTCACAAGTACTTCCTGGGTAACGTCTTCCGCTTCTTCCCGGCTGTGCAGGCTGTAGTAGGCAAAGGTGTAAACCTTGTGCCTGTACGTGTCGGCCAGCTTTCGAAACGGTTCTTTCATCGTCTAATCACTCAACGCATGAGTAAGGAGAATGTTACAAATTACGCGGACCAGTATATAACAGCGGCCCTTGTGATACGAATAAAGTATTTAATTTGTTTTATAATAATGAATTGCGGCGTCAGGTCCTGTTGCGGGGCTCGATGGGGAAACGTGGAATTTTTTGCTGCCTGCATGAAACCTTTCCCGGCATTGGGGCGTCTAAATATACAGGAACCACAGATAACCAGAAAACACGATAACCCATACAATCGTATACAGATAAATGATGTTGAATATTACCGGTCCAGATTCATATATTGAGAACAACCCCACGGCAGGGACCCCACGAATCCACGAAAGGGGCGGGCGATGAACCCGGCGAGAAGTTTAATTGTGTTGGCAGCGGTGTTGACCGTATCTCTGGTCTTTGCTGGACTTTGCGCGGCGGGAGATCCAACGTATAACGACCTCCAGACCACGGGGCTGTTTAAAAAAGGCCACGATTACTCGGAATCCATCGACATGGTGTTTGACGTCGAGCAGGGTGGCGCACTGTCGCTTGGCACGACGAATGGGTCGGTCAGAATCAAGACGTGGTCAAAAGACCAGATTCGTCTGGTGGTTACCAAAACAACCGCCGCGGAGAGCTCTTTCAACGCGCAGACGATTCTGGAGGATTTCCTGGTGCAGGCCCGCCACAAGGGCAAAGATCTTCATTTGACGGCCAGGGCGTACTCGGATGCCTGCCGCAGCTCCGTAGGGGTCACATTCACTGTGTGGGTGCCCAAAAACTACAACGTGGCGATCGATACAGGTGAAGGCAACGTTGATATCGGCAAAATCAACGGGTCTTTCAGCGCAAAAACCGCCAAGGGCAAAATCACTTTCGAGTGCGAGCCCAACGGCATGGACATCGAAGTCCAGGACAACTCCGAAAAATCGGCCGACGAGGCCGAGCTCACTGAAAGCGTTCCCGCGGATACCGAAGACTCCGTGACGGGGACTACTTCGCCGGTTGTCAAAGGCGTGGATAACAAAAAATAGAGTTTCCGGTCTGTTGAAACCGGTCGCTCCACGAAACAGATTTTATTCGGCTCCACGATAAGCCGAGCCAAAACGATCGCAGGACCTCTGGTTTTGCGATCGTTGTAATTCGTTGACTTCACACGAACTTTTTCCTACATTTCTCTCCGCCGTCCGTTCGACCGTTCCTACGCCAGCAGGATGATGCTCCATGAGAATCCCCGGTAATTTAGTGCGCTGCGTCTGCGCGATATTGGCGCCGATAGTGATACTGACCGCCTGCGCCAAAAAAGGGCTGGTGAGCGAGGAATACGAACCGCAGTTTTACCAGGTGCCCCGAAAAATCGATTTTGGCCCGCACAACAGCAATCCACGATTTCTTGCCTATGGGGATACCCAGTCGGGCACGCGAATCAAAGAAAAATTTGCGAAAAAAGAAGTGTGGTGGACGCCCTGGGCGCTCATTTTTCCGTTTTACTACATATATAATGTCGGCCAGGGGGTGGTCGGGGGTGTCAACTGGATAAGGCACAAGCCGGATTACGGCAGCAAGGAGCGGCACCTGGTAAGAGACGTTGTTTACGCCGAAGTACTGGATTCGAGGCCCGATTTTGTAATCGACCTGGGAGATATATGCGCCTACGACGGACGGCGGCCCGAGCACTGGGCCACCTTCATCCAGGAGAACCGCTTCGACGTGCCCCTTCTGGAGGAAGTTGCTTTTGTCCCCGTGATAGGCAACCACGACCGTGCCAATGACGAAAAGTACGGTTATCCGAATTTTCGTGCCGTGTTTGATTATCCCCGGTTTTACGTAATCGATTTTCCGGATGTCGCCCTTTTCGTGGTGGACACCGATTTTATTCTGGACCAGAATCAGCACATCGACGACATCTTACAGGACCAGCTTTTCGAGCAGTGGTTCGTGTCCGCGGAAAATTCGCCGAATAAATCGTGGCTGGAAACAGAACTTGCCAGCCGCCGGCAGAAATTCAAGATCGTAGCGATGCACCATCCCCTGGTATCGGTTGGCCGCCACTTCTTCGACTGGACAAACCCGGACTACGGCAACAAACTGGAGGAAAAAAGACGCGATTTGCTCGACCTCCTGTTGGATGAGGGAGTGCAACTGATGATGGCCGGCCACGAACACCTCTATCAGCACAACGTTATCAAAAGAACCGGCACCGAAGACGTTATTCATATGTTAATAACCAGCGGTGGGGGAGCGCCGATTCGGTCGTTGCCGGATGATGAAGAGATTCAAAAACGGTTGAGTTCTTTCTCGGATTCCGGATTTGCCGTCGACAACGTCAAATCGTTCCTCGTTCATCACTATTCTGTTGTGGAAGTGGATAAGGGGAGCCTGGTGATCAGTACGGTGGGTGTCGATCCCGACATTGACCTTCCTTACCCCGTCCTGGAAAAAAT
>CAYUDF010000102.1:0-8066 GCA_964443465.1 uncultured bacterium | reverse complement strand
GCGTACGGTTTGCCCGTGACGTCTTCCACCACTTTCTGAAGCACCAGGTAACCAAAATTGGAATACTGCCACCGGGTACCCGGAATGTATTCCACGCTTGCCGCCTGATTCAGTGCGGGGGATTCACCATTCAGAACCTGAGTGAGTGACGGGACAGATCCTGGCTGCTGATCAAATCCCCCGTCCGGCCGGTTGAATCCGGCCTGGTGTGTCAATAACAGTCGTACCGTGACCGGTTGTTCTTTTGTATAACTGTTTTCCGGGATATTCCAGGTCTGCAGGTACTGGTTGACGTCCTCGTCCAGATCCAGTTTATCCTGCTCAAAAAGATCCAGAGCGATGACCGAGCCGATCAGCTTGGTCGTTGAAGCCGCTTCGAATACCGTGGTAGTGGTGACGGAATCCTCGCTTCCCAGCGCGACCAGACCGTATGCCTTCGACCAGTTTATCTTGTAATCATCTATCAATGCTATGCTTACGCCTGGAACCGCGTAGTGCTGCATGCGCTCGATCAGGGATTTGGGATCGGCGGTTGCGGTTCGTTCGGGCTGGAGCATCTCCACGGGGGTGTTAACCGCCACCAGGCCGTTTTCGGCGTTGTGCATTTTCTGGTCGACCGGGGGGCCTGTCCGTATGGACGTGCAGGACAGGATAATTGATATAACTATAATACTCGTAATGAGTTTGCGCATAATTCAGCCTCCACTCGCCGTGATTTGTGTCTTGTTATTAATTGGGACGCAGTACGCGCTATATAAGTTTCATAAAAGCAGTTAATAAATAAAATAGCCGCAAATGAAAAATGTTCATATAATGTCCTTGACAAAACATGGACAGTGCGATATCTTGAGATTGTCAACGTTAGATAACAAACAACGGCCCGAAGACCCGGGTCAGTCACAACGAAGGAGATTGAGAATGGAAAAGATGAACACTTACAAAAAGAGCCTCGGACAGGAATGGATCAAGACGGACTCGGGTGAAACGTGGATCTGCCCCATCGGCGCACTGGATGGTATCGAAAATCCGAGTGAAGAGCAGCTCAGCCGGTTCTGTGTGAATGAATCGCACAACCCTGAAAACGCGTAATTATCCCGCTTTGAACCGCACTCACAAGGGCGTCGGCTGAACGTTGGCCGGCGCTCCTTCCTTTTGCTCCCCCCGGAATTCGACGAATCAAAACGATTGAAAAGAAGTCCGCGTAATGATCTCGTCCTGCAGTTCCTTGCCGAGATCACAGAAATAGTCACTGTATCCGGCGACACGAACGATCAGGTCACGGTACTGCTCGGGATTTTTCTGTGCGTCACGCAATGTGCCGGCATCAACGACGTTAAACTGAACGTGGTGTCCATCCAGCCGGAAGTACGTTCTGACCAGCTGAGCCAGTTTGTCGATACCTTCCCGGTTTGCGAGCAGGTCGGGCAGGAACTTCATGTTGAGCAATGTGCCGCAGGTCCTTAACTGGTCCATTTTGGCGGCGGACTTGATGACCGCGCCGGGGCCGTTTCTGTCGGCGCCCTGCACGGGAGATATGCCCTCTGACACCGGTGTGCCCGCTCTGCGGCCGTCCGGGGTCGCGCCCAGAACCGATCCAAAATAGATGTGACAGGTTGTTGGCAGCATGTCGACGTGATACTCGCCCCCCTTGGTGTTGGGACGGCCGTCTATCGCGGCGTGTAAGGCGTCGAAAACACGTTTCATGAGTCCGTCGGCGGTATCGTTGTCGTTTCCATACCGCGGTGTTTTGTTGAACAGTCGCAGTCTGACGTCTTCGGCGCCGTCGAAATTGGCGGAGAGTATATCCAGCAAACCGGCCATCTCCAGGTTGCTGTCTTCGAAGACGTGGGTGCGTATTGCCGACAAGCTGTCCGTAATCGTTCCGATGCCGACACACTGGATGTAGTTGGTGTTGTATCGCGGGCCGCCGTCGTTGTAGTCCCTGCCTTTTTCTATGCAGTCGTCGATCAGCACGGACAGGAATACCGCCGGCGAATGTTTGGCGTACATTCGTTCGATAAACTGGTTGCCGGCGATCTTGACGTCCACGAAATAGTGGAGCTGCCGGCGAAATGCGTCAAAAAGTTGTTCGAAGGATTTAAACGAGACCGGGTCACCGGTCTCGATACCGATTTTGTTCCCCGTCCGGGGGTCCAGACCGTTGTTCAGCGTAATCTCGAGGACTTTGGGCGTGTTAAAGTAACCGGTGAGAATGTACGCTTCCTTGCCGAACGCGCCCGTTTCCACACAACCGCTGGTGCCGCCTTCGCGCGCGTCTTCGATCGTTTTACCGCAGCGAACCATCTGTTCGACGACGCCGTCGGCATTAAACACCGATGGATACCCGTAGCCATTTTTAATCACGCGGCATGCGGCTTTGAGAAAACGGTCCTCGTTTTTACGGCTGAGTTGAATGTTGCCCTGTGGTTGAAGCAGGTGGATGTCGTCCATCACTTCCAGCATCAAGTAAGACAGTTCATTAACGCCGTCGCCGCCGTCGGGAAGTATGCCGCCGAGGTTGATGTTTGTGAAATCGTTGTAGGTGCCGCTCTCTTCGGCGGTAACGCCGACTTTCGGGGGCGCCGGATGATTGTTGAACTTGATCCAGAAACAGTGGAGCAACTCCCTGGCGGTCTCCTTCGACAATTTGTTGTTTTCCAGATCGTTGCGATAAAACGGATAGAAGTATCGGTCCAGGTGCCCGGGATTCATGGCGTCCCAGCCGTTCAGTTCCAGAATGGTGCCGAGGTGCATGAACCAGTACATCTGGAGCGCTTCCCGGAAGTCCTGCGGCGCCTGGCGCGGGACGCGCCGGCAAATCGCCTCGATTCTTTCAAGCTCTTTTTTCCGGATCTCGTCCGATTCCGAAGCGGCGTATTCTCCGGCGAGATCGGCGTGGCGTTCGGCGAACAGTATCACGGCGTCGCACGCGATTCGCATGGCTGTCAGCTGCTCGCGCTTGGCCGTTGCTTCCGGGTCGCGGATAAAATCGAGTCGACCCAGGTGTTCCATAATATCCTGTTTGAATTCATCCAGGCCCTTCGTATAAAACTTTCCGTCCAGCGTGGTGTGACCCGGAGCGCGTTGTTCCATAAACTCGGTGAAAATACCGGCGTCGTAAGCCGCCTTCCACTCGTCGGACAGTCCGTTAAAAATCCGGTCGCGCATCGTCCGGCCGCGCCAGAACGGTATAATTTCGTCCTGGTACGTTTTGATATCGGTCTCGGCGACTTCGTAACGGGTTCTCTCCCGGCTACCCAGTATCCGAAGATCGTCTTCGGAGTGACAGGTCAGTTCGGGGTATGTGGGCACGGCTTTCGGGCGTGGCCCGCGTTCGCCGACGATCAGTTCGCCGTCGCCGATGTGGAGCGTCTGGTTGCGGCACAGAAATTCGAAAGCTTTCGCGCGTAAAACTGGCGTCGAAAACTTGCCTGCGTTTTCACGGTAGAAGCGGGTCAATAATTCCGCGCGTTCGGTCGATATTTCCACGGGCGCCGCGGCGCTTTCTTCTCTCAGCCGTTGTACACGTTCACTCATCGCCATCAGTAACTGACCTCCAGTCCGTACTCGTTCAATTGCGCAGCGTGATTACCCATGATTTCGTCCGTCGGTACCGCTGTATCCGCCGGAAGCCGGTGGTTAATACCGAAACGGGCGTATTTTCCCATCGCCGTTGCATGGTGGGCAAGCAGCGTGATCGGGGGCTTGTTGGGAAGAGCAGAGACGTATTCGCCGATCGCTTTCAGATTCTCTTCCGTATCTGTGATACCCGGGATCACCGGCACTCGAACGCAGATATCCTTGCCCATCAACGACAACCGGTGCAGGTTGCCGAGTATCAATTTGTTGTCAACACCGGTGAGCTCCCGGTGCCGCACAGTGTCCATAAATTTGAGATCAAACAGAAACAGGTCGGTATTCTCCGCGACCTTTTCGAGTAGTTCCGGCCTGGCGTAACCACAGGTATCCACCGCTGTGTGGATGTCGATTCTCCGGCAGGCTGCCAGTAACAACAGAAGAAATTCCGGTTGGGCCAGTGGCTCGCCGCCGGAGAACGTAACGCCACCACCCGATTCGTCGTGAAAGGGGATATCTTTTGTGATCTCAGACATAATCTGGTCGACGTTTTTCCGGCGGCCAATCATATCGATTGCGCCGGCGGGGCACAGGTCGGCGCAGGTCCCGCACAGTTTGCAAAGTGGGTCGTTTCGTTCGATGGTTTCGCCGGAAATCGAGCGGGCCTTTTCGGGGCAGACGGCGACGCAGGCGCCGCACAGAACACACTCGTTTTCCCGCTGGTGAATCGCCGGTTTTGCCGACTGGCTCTCTGGGTTGTGGCACCACCAGCAGGACAGGGGACAGCCCTTCATAAATACGGTGGTCCGGATTCCCGGGCCGTCGTGGATGGCGAAACGTTTGATATCAAATATGATACCGGTAGTCATACAGAGATTCCCCTTTTTCATTTATTATAGTGGAGAGATTTAGCACAATATCGGAGGCAGGACTCCTTTTTCGGCACATCGGACGGCTCAGAGGAGAGGTATGCACAACGAATTTCTGTCGAACCTTGATGGTGAATCATTTACGGCGGCCGCGGAATCCCTGTTTGACCGGATTCCGGATGTTGTTTTCTTTGTGAAGGATATCGAAGCACGGTACACGGTCGTCAACCACACGCTGGTTGAGCGGTGTTTTGTCGGGGACAAAGCCGATTTGCTGGGCCGAACGGCGAAGGATGTTTTCCCGGCGCCTTACGGTGAAGGCTATTACAGTCAGGACCGGCATGTGCTCGACAAGGGGGCGCCCGTATGTGACCAGCTTGAACTTCACCTGTATGTCAGGGGTGAATCCGGATGGTGCCTCACCAACAAGGTGCCGCTCCGTGACGGGGAAGGAGTGGTCTCGGGTCTTGTCGGCCTTTCGAAAGACCTGCACGCGCCCGCTGAAGAAGAGACGGGGTACCAGGAACTGGCCGAGTCTATTCGCGACATACAGTCACGGTATGGGGAGCAACTCCGAGTGGAAGAACTGGCGACGATGTCGTCGTTGTCGTTGTATCAGTACGAACAGCGCATGAAGAAGATATTTTTTCTGACGGCGGGACAGTTTATCACAAAAACCCGCATCGACGCGGCGCGACAACTGCTCATGACGACCGACCGGGCGATCGCCGATGTGGCGGCGGTGTGCGGCTTCTCGGACCAGAGCGCTTTTACCCGCCAGTTCAAGGCGACCACCGGATTGACACCAGGCAAGTATCGAATCCAGGTGAGATAGAACCCGCTTGCGGATTTCATCGTGTACTTTCGCGATCGGAGACCGGGCGAAAAATGTTGATGTTATCGCGTTCCAGAAACGTTTCGACGCGCACGACTTCGTAACCGGCACTCTCGGCCTGTTTAAACAGCAGCGACTGCACGATTCTGTGGTGGGTTGACGTGCTCTTCTCGCTGTCGTGTTCGATGACCACCAGCAACCCGCCCGGTTTGAGCGAGGGGATAATGTTGCGCATCAGCTCCACCGGTTCTTCCAGGTCGTGGTAAGTGTTGATGAAATAGACCAGGTCCAGCTCGCCTTCGGGCAGTAACGGGTCGTCCACTTCTCCCAGAATGGTTTCCACATTATTAATGCTGTCGCGTTCGCACCGGAAGTCCAGGTATTCAAGTTTTTCCTCGTCGATGTCGTTTGCGTACACTTTACCGGTTTCTCCCACCCGTGCCGCCATACGCACCACGTATCGTCCTTTTCCCGCACCGACTTCCGCGACTGTCATCCCCGCCTTGACGCCAATGGCGTCCATGACTTCTTCAGGAGGTTGATACCGGTTGGCCCGTTCTTCCCACCCGTCGGGATCGTCCTGTCCCCACAGAGTTGACGACAGCGATAAAACCAGCAGTAATACAACTGTTGTACCCAGGATCAACATTCGCATGGGGCGTTTCTCCTTATCCTAACGCAATCCGTGGTCCGTGTTTTGTGGGGGCGGTTACACTGTTTGATACGTCAGAACAGCAACCAGTGTTCCGTAGTCCGTGGGATATCAGAAGATTCGTTTGAGCAGGCCGAAGGTTTCTGTTTCGTATCCGTCGGGGGCGTAGTCCCATTGGTCGCCGTACACGTGGATCCGCTTGACCTCACCATTGGCGTCGTAGACTTTGCCGCCCTCCAGCGTCCAGGCGAGGATGCCACCCTGCAGGTTGAAGACGACTTTCCCGTCGGCGGCCTGTTCCCGGGCGAAAAAACCGCTGCGCTGACCGATCGTGCAGTAGACCACAACCGTTTTGTCCCGATAGCTGTCGATATTGTCGACGTAATGATCTTGCGTAATGGCGCCGGGCAGCATGGATACATCCATTTCATCGGATTTACGAATGTCTACAAACACCACCCTGTGCACCTGCAACAGTGCCATTCCCTCATTGGGTGACACGCTGTTGACGCGGGGAAAGTCCTTGTTTTTGTATTCCTGGTACATCCGGTAGACGGCCTCTTTTTTCTGGTCGTCGGTTTGGGGTTCTTCGCCGAGAGCCACATAGGGAAAAGCCAGGCTCACAAACAGAAGCAGTGAACAACATATCGAAGCGGAAATTTTGATCATTGTTATCAGGAAGACGGTAAAAGAAAACGTGACAGAAACTGCCCCCTGGATTGGGCACCCTTCGGACCCTGGTGAACGACCCACAGACCTCCGTTAGCATAAGCGATGCCGGATACGGCTTCCACCTGGAAATTGTAGGTATCCAGAACAGCGCCAGCGATGGTCATGACGACCAGTTGCGACGGTGAAGCGATATAAAAATGGGTGCCGTCCGTCGCCAGGCCGACCGGGTCGGGGATGGGTGAGGGAACCGTTCCCTCTGAGAAGAGGGTGGTGTTGAGACAGGACGTTACCGGATTGGCTTTCACCAGATTGCCGCCCGATGCGAGCCACAACCGCCCGTTCAGCCACGTCATCGCCGACGGAGCGTTGCCCGGCGTGTTGAATTCACACTGCTCCGCGCCCTGCGGAGAAATCGAATACACTTCGCCGTCGTTGGTGGACCAGAAGTTTTCGCCGTCCCAGGCGAGACCCTGCCAGATGTTTCCACCCGGCACGTCGGCCAGTGGAGAGCCCGAAGTTACGTACCTGTGGAATATGTTTCGCCCGGTAAGCCACAAGACGTTACCGACGATGTCGATACCGCGGGCAGACGCGCCTTCGGGCGCCAGAGGAATCGATTTGAACAACGGATTGAGCTGCAGTGCACGTAGCGACGGCTTGGGGCCGGCGCGGACGATCAGCTGGTTCGAACCGTTCAAATAATCTTTGGTATTTAAATCTCTTTCCGAAGCAAGGCGCTCCCAATCGGTGAAGACACTCAGGCAGAAACCAGTCGATGCGACGCTGACCGCGTCCCACTGCCCGGAACGGACATTAGAAAACTCCACCGTGATGTCGCACGAATTACTTGTTGTATATAAAACCTGGAAATCGTTGACATCGCCCGATGTCACGAGGGTGACACCACTTAGGTCAAACGTGTGCTGGTTCCCGTTGGTTGCGGTGGGCGATAATTCGCCCGTCGCCGCCAGTACGACGTCATCCTCGATACCGATTGTATTTTCCGGCAAGGTCGCTGCCGGGGGAGACACAGGGTCTTTCGAGCAGCCGGCGGCCAGCAGACAAACGGCGAGTATCATATATAAGAAACCAGGATTCCGGACCACTGTATTCACCTCGTTGTTTCGACCACGCGGAAAATAATTAGGAAACACTAACTATCTATATAATTAGTATCCGATTGAACACAATTAAGCAACCGTAATCGTTGTAACTAATTGTCGGATATGAAACTCTAGAAGTCCGTGAGGGCCACCGGCCCGGGCCGCTAGTCGGTGAAAAAGTCGAATATGTTGCCGAGCATACTGCTGTCGGCTTTATAGACTTCCGTGTACCTGCATTGTGTGCAGGTGACGGTGGTAAACTTCTTCGATTGGACGTCAAAGATTTTGGTCAGAAAACCGCCCGTCGCCCGGAACTCGCCGATTTCATAGGTGGTGGTTCCGCATTTTGTACACAATGC
>CAYUDF010000101.1:0-8114 GCA_964443465.1 uncultured bacterium | reverse complement strand
CACTGGCCTATGGGTTAGACGGTGGGCTCAGCAGTCTGGAAGGGCGAGTGAAGGAAGTGCTGGACGAGAAGTAGGTGGAGGTGGCGTCCGAGATTCAGTCGTCTTACTTCCTCGCATCGCGTGGCAAATTGACAATGAAACAAGAAAGTTGGGCGACTTCCTTCGTATCCTTTGGGCGCCTATAATACCCAGCGACAAAAACCTAAATTCGAGCGGTATCCGGACAGGTATGCCGGTTAGCCGTATCGGGGAGAAATCATGAAATTCGCTTCCTTGGTCGCGGGCGCATTGCTCGGGCTCGTCACGCATGTAGCTTTTGCCCAACAGACCCTGTTGCTGCGTCAGCCGGATATCTCGGCTGACAAGCTTGCTTTCGTTTACGCAGGGGACATCTGGGTTGCCAATCGGGATGGATCGAATCCCCGGCGACTGACATCCAGCCCTGCGGAGGAGAGCAGCCCCAGCTTTTCGCCGGACGGGACCCAGATCGCATTCGCCGCCTCCTACGAGAATAACCTGGACGCCTATGTGATCTCGACTTCCGGCGGACAGCCGCGTCGTCTGACCTGGCACCCGGGACCGGACGTGCCTACGGGCTGGACAGCGGATGGCAGCGCCGTGACGCTGGTTTCGCCGCGTGAGACCGATCATGGTCGATCGGGCCAGTGGTATCACGCCTCGCTTGATGGCGGATTGCCCAAGAAACTGATGGAAGCGCGAATCTACCGCGGCGTGCTTGATGCCGAAGACCGGCGTCTCGCCTATATCGCATATGGATCGGGCTATAACGGCCTGTTTGGTGGCTCATCGGGCTGGAAGGGCTATCGCGGTGGCACGACACCGGCGATTCAGATCATGGATCTTGACGCTCAGACTGTTTCGGTTGTTCCAGGTGCCGGCGCGACCAACTTCAACCCGATTTGGCTCGACGGCCAGCTCTACTTCGTTTCCGATCGCGACGACAAACGTTTCAATATTTTTCGCTTCGACCCGAGTCGCAGTGACATTACAAAAATCACCGACGAGACCGCCTGGGATGTCCGCTCGGCGAGCGGGCATGGCACTACGATCGTCTACGAGACCGGCGGCCGTCTGATGAAACGGGATTTGGCGACCGGCGCTGCTTCGGAGATCGTCATCAGCATCAACCCCGACCTGCCGCAGCTTCGGGCACAGTGGAAGGACGCAAGCAAATCGATCCAGTCCGCCGATATATCGCCCAGCGGCAAGCGCGCGATCGTTACGGCGCGCGGTGAAGTTTTTACGGTTCCTGTCGAAGAGGGGACGACACGCAACGTGACTGGCACCGACGGTCAGCGCGAATACACCGCCATCTGGTCACCGGGCGGCGACGAGATTGCGTACATTGCCGAGTCACTCGACGGTCAGCAACTTATTGTCAAGGACCAGACAGGCCTGGGCAAGAGTCGGAGCTTTGCGCTTGGTCCAAATTTTTATCAATTGATGGCCTGGAGCAATGGCCAGAATCCGCGAATAATATTCCAGGACAATCACCTTTCCCTCTTCGCCATCGGGCTGGCCGACGGTGACATCTCGAAGATCGCGACGGGTGTACGTCGAGATGAGATCGACGCGGCATTGTCACCCGATGGCAACTGGCTGGCGTATACGATCGAACGGGCGAACTTCCACCGGGATTTAGAATTACTGAATTTCGCCACGGGTGAAATCGTCACCGTCACAGACGGGGCCGCCGACGCCTCCGCGCCCGCATTCAGTCGGGATGGCGAGATTCTCTATTTCGCCGCGTCGACCAATTCCGGGCCTTTGCAGGTTGGGCTAAACATGACCAGCCAGGAGCGACCCTACCGCGCCGGCATTTATGCCGTCGTCTTGGCAGCAGACGACAAGTCTCCCCTGTTACCCAAGAGCGGCGATGAGAACGACGATGAGAACGACGGAGAGGAGGGTCGCGACGAGGGCGAGGAAGACGGCGATGCGGATGAGGCGGCACCGGAAACACGAGTGGATTCCGACGGGCTGCCGGCGCGAGTCGTCGCGCTACCCGTCGCGGAACGTAACTACCGGACCCTGGGGGTTGCCGACGACGGCAGCCTTTACTACGTGCAGTCCGTACAGCCTGGCAGCTCAAATGAGCCGCCGGGGGACAGTGCGGCCGATCAACATACGCTGATTCGCTTCGACTTCGAGGAAAAAGAAGCGACCGAGGTGTTATCGGGAGTCGACGATTTCTCCATTAGTTCCGACGGCAAGTACATGATGATTGTCCAGGACGACGAATCCATTGCCGTGGTGGAAATTGCGGAGGAATTCAATCCGGAAGCGCTGAAACTCGGCGGAATGCGTGTCCGCGTCGATCCCCGGGAGGAGTGGGCGCAAATCTTCGATGAAGCCTGGCGAATGGAAAAAGAATTTTTCTATGACCCTGGCATGCATGGGCTCGATTGGCAGGCCGTTTACGATCGCTATCGACCACTGGTCGAACACGTCGGAAGGCGCGAGGACCTGAATACTTTGCTGGTCGAGATGGTTGCGGAGATGCAGGTTGGCCATAACCGGGTCGGTGGTGGCGACACGCACCGGGAAGAAGGCGCGAACACCGGCCTGCTCGGCGCGAACGTCCGCATCAACAACGGGCGCTATCAACTCACCCGCGTATTCAGCGGCGAGAAATGGAATCCGTTCGTTAGCGCGCCGCTTGCGACGCCCGGAAACGAGGCGCGCGGGGGCGAATATATCCTGGCGATCAACGGGCGGGATCTGAGTGCCAACGACAATATTTTCGAGTTCCTGCAGGGTACTGCGGGTAAGCAGCTGACGCTCACGCTCGGAGCGCAGGCCAGCGGCCGAGCCAAACGTGACATCGTCGTTGAACCCGTTGGCTCGGAGCGAATGATGCGGCTCTGGAACTGGATTGAAAACAACCGGCAGCGCGTTAGTGACGCGACGGATGGTCGGGTCGGATATGTCTACTTACCGAACACTGCGGGGGCGGGTTTCACGTTTTTCAATCGTATGTTCTTCGCTCAAGTCGACAAGGAAGCAATGATCATCGATGAGCGCTCGAACGGCGGCGGGCAGGCAGCCAATTACATTACTGACGTGCTTAGTCGATCACACCTATCGGGATGGAAAGACCGGGATGGTCGGATTTTCAACACGCCTGCGGGCGCCGTACACGGTCCCAAGGTCATGCTCATTGATCAGGACGCGGGATCCGGTGGCGATTACCTGCCGTACTCCTTTCGCCACCTGGAGATCGGGAAGCTCATAGGAACGCGAACCTGGGGTGGGCTGATTGGCATATTCGCCAATCCGTTGCTCATCGACGGCGGCGTCGTCACGGTGCCGTACTTCCGCTTCTTCGATGCGGAGCGCAACTGGACGGTCGAGAACCAGGGTGTCGCGCCGGACATCAAGGTCGCGCTTGACCCCATTGCAACCAACGAGGGCAGGGATACGCAGCTCGAAGCGGCGATCCATGAAATTTCCTCACAACTCGAGGGGTTCGAGTCGGAAATACCAGAGGAGGCACCGCCGTATTCCACGGAACTTGGGCAATAGACGTAGCGTTTAAATCGCTACGTGGCTTCTCTTCCCAGCCACTGTCCACAAACAAAAAAACCGCCTTTCGGCGGTTTTCTTGTGTTGGTGGAGGTGGTGGGAATGGATTCGCTGCTTTGAGCAGCTCACCGCTTCGCGGCGCACTGCGTGCGTCCTGGACTGGCTGCGCCGAGTCCAGTGAACCCACTACGTGGCCTCGTTTCCCCGACACTGCCCGCCAAACAAAAATACCGCCCAGAGGGCGGTATTGATGTTTGGTGGACCGAGTGCGAATAAATTGGAACCACTACGAAGAAGACCTTGTTCGATGGTCAGAATCGCTAAGTAGAGCGTTTCCGCAGCTTGTCGATCAGGTATCTCATTGATTTACTTGATTTCCATGTTCGCCTGGCAAGCCGTCATGGTCACCGACAGCTTATCGAACCACCTGTCTAGCAAGTGAAGAGATGCTGGCGGTCGCTGACTAAACACCTTTCAGAACTACTGGTTTGATTTCGGTCCCGAGAGAGGCCATAAATAGCAGCCCATGCACGGAATCAACAAAAGACACGTAATCTCAGCTGTCTTGATCGCATTGACTGCGATCTTGATCCAGCAGGTATTTGTTGGCAAAGACGACAGTCTGCAAGTTATTGAGGACGCCGCAACAGATTCCAGCAACGTCGAAGCTTCTGAATCTCAATTCACTGCCGCGGGGGCAAGTGAGAGGATTCAATTGAAGCAAGAGAATCAAAATGTGTCGTCAACGATGATCCCGCTTGCCGCGCTTACTTGGGCTGCCGACCGTGGATACCATAGTTCGGGCGAAATCGGGCAGATCACGAAACGTCCGTTCGAGTACTACGACGAATCGACACTTCAAAAAATGGCGGACGACGGGGATGGACTGGCGCAGCTGATTCTTGCCGAGAGACTCTCTTTCTCGGACCCCAAAAAAGCTGATGCCCTCTACATTGAAGCAGCGATAAACGGTAAGACAGCAGGTCTTACCAGTGCTGCTGGAGACAGGCTGCTAATTGTTCCGGGCCAGAAGGGCTATGGATTCCCCGTCACCGATGCGGGCGGCAACGTCAGCGATGAGTATCTGGAAGTACTCCGATTCTATGCGGCGGCGGAATATCTTGGTGATTTCATCGGTACCGAGTTGTTGGCATCCCATCTCGAAACCGCTGATTTCGGGCGATCACCGGACAGTGTTCGGCGAATCTGCTCAAGCGGCGAGGAACTTGCAAACGCAATTGTTTCCGAACGAAATCGCAGGTGGGGCTCAGCTGACAATTCAGCCGTGCCAATTGATTGGGCTGAGACTCCCGATCCAATCTGTCAGCAACCGTAAGCGGACAAACGTGAAAATATACGGGGACGTATAGATTTGACAAAATGAACGAGCCCGTATAGTTTTGGCGAATGCCAGCTAAATCCAGCAATAGCCGACCGACCTTTCAGCTTTCGCGCCTCGTGAAAACAGATAACTGGGAACTCGAGATCGCTGGGTACTCCTGCGAGCCAACACCCGAGATGGAGCGCATCAGCGAGTTCCTCAATAACAAGCGATTCACGGTTAAGGACTCGGGCGCTACATACCGGCTCATCAATCACTGGACCGAGGTAGGCTTGATAGAGGACGAAGGGCGTGACAGCGAAGAGGGCTGGCGGCGGCTCAGTTTTCTGGACCTGGTCTGGATAAGTGCGCTGGTCGAAATGCGACAGTATGGATTGCCTCTCGATACGCTTGAGATTGCGCGCCGCGCAATTTTTGACATGCCGGACAGACCCGGCAAGAAGCGCGTCGAGTTGGAGTACGCGGTCGCGCACTGCGTATTTCTGAGGCGCTCCAAGTTCATGATCATCATGTTTAGCGACGGACATGCGGAAGTGCTCAACGAAGACGAGTTCGACCTGAACCGAACCGTTGGATTGCTTGATTATGATTCTTTCCTGACGATCAATCTGAATCGTATCTGCAAGAAGCACCTGCCGAGTGTCGAAATACCGTCGTCAGGATTCAAAGTAGACCTGTCCGACAAGGAACTGTCCGTCGTTGCATCAATTCGGGCGGGCGAATATGACGTTGTTGAGGTGCATCGCCGTGACGGCGAGATTGATCGCATCAAGTGCCGATCGAACAAACAAACTGTCGTGAAAAAGCTCGATGAGCTGGCGCGCAAAATAGAATTCGGTGAGTTTACCGTTAAAGTCCAAAAGGGTAAGGCGGTTGTCACGCAGTTCTCGGAGTCGAAGAAGGCTTAGTCGATATGGGAAATCCCCAATCAATGATCAGCACTGATCTGGCTACTGAAGTCCTCAGAGCTGGATTCATACCCGGAGCACGGTATGGACCCGGAAATCGAGGAATGCCGAGAGCTACTTGGCGATTCAGAACTCACTGACGACGAGGTCATCGAACTTCGCGATACGCTGACCGCAATAGCAGCGAACATTTTCACCGGCCTGGAGAAGGAGGAGGAGCGACCATGAAAGCAAGCAGCAATGCCTCCGACGAACAGGTGAAAGCTAATCGCCGTAATGGCAAGAAAGGCGGCGTCAAGACACAGGCAGGCAAGTTGATTTCCCGCATGAATGCCTACAAGCATGGCGGTCTGTCGAGCACTGTGCTCGACGGTGAGCTGCCGACGTATCGTGGTATCCATGACGCGCTCGTAAACGAGTTCTCGCCTGTGGGTCTCGTGGATCAAGTGCTAATCGAACGTATCGCTCTCTGCGTGCTTCAAATGCGCCGTGTTTCGGTTGCGGTAAACGAGTTCATGTTGCAGATCGAGCAGCCGGAAGTCTCGAAGTCGATATTCGATATCGAGGAGAGAACTATCGTCGATCCCGGTTATGAACCAGCAATTACGACCGATCAGATTGAACGCATTCTCGACTTGTACCAGCGTTACGAGGTGTCGTTGGAAAACCGATTCCTGAAGCTGGTCCGGGAACTTAAGGGAATGAGGGCGGAGGCAGCGTGATTCGGTTCGTTTCGCAAAGTTGGTTCTGATGGAAGGTCTAACGCAGGCAGTCATTTACTGCCGTGTTTCGTCGGATAAGCAAGTCCGTCACGGACACGGTTTGGATGGGCAAGAGGCACGCTGTGCGGCTTATGCGCGGGAGCGCGGTCTGGACGTTGTGAAGGCATTCCGCGACGAGGCTATTTCCGGTCGGTTAGAGAACAGGCCAGCTTTCAACAATCTGATCAACTTCATAGAGGCGAGCGAAGACAGCTTTGTCGTCATTATCGACGACTTGAACAGGCTTGCGCGTGATGTTGTCGTATCGAGAGCGCTGAAGTTGCTGATCAAAGGGTCCGGGAGCGCGCTTGCGTGCGTGAACTTCGAGTTCGAGGATTCGCCTGAGAATAATTACTTCGAGACGATTGTCGTCGCAACCGGGGAATACGAGAGACGCAAGAACCGCCAAAGGGTCATGTCACGACAACGAGCACGCCTGGAGGCGGGCTATTGGGTATTCGCGCCTCCGAAGGGTTACCGGTACGAGAAGATTGAGGGACATGGCAAATTACTCGTACCCGACGAGCCAAACGCGAATCTGATCCACGAGGTAATCAGCAAGTTCGCATCCGGCGAGCTGATGACGCTGACTGATGCGCGAGACTTTCTCGATGAGGGCGGGCTAAGAAATCGAGCCGGAAAGGCAATTTCTCCGACCGTTGAGGAAACAAAGCGGATACTGTCGGGACTGACTTACGCCGGGTACATTGAGTATATGCCGTGGAAAGTTGCCGAGGTGGTTGGGCATCACGAGGCTCTGGTCGAGCGAGGAACATTCGACGCCGTACAACAACGGCTGGCGGGCAGGGCGCGGGCACCTACCAGAAGCGATCTTGCGAAGGACTTTCCACTGCGTAGCTCAGTGATATGCGGTGATTGCGGTACGGCCCTGACAGGCTCCTGGAGTACCGGCAGGACGAAACGCTACCCGTACTACCGATGCCCGAATACGAAGTCATGCCCGGCGCAAAAAAAGAGCATCGCGAAGCGGCGACTCGAGGCCGATTTTCTGCAATTCTTGCAGTCGGTTTGCCCACGACCCGGAGTAGTCAAACTCGCCCGCCGCGTCACGGAGGAGGTGTGGCGTGAACAAAGTGCGAGGGCGGCTGAGCAACAGGATCGTGCCGGCAAGGCCGAACAGGACATCGAGACGCAGATCGAAAGGTTGATCGACCAGCTCGTAAAGTCGGACAGTTCGGCTGTCAGATCGCGGCTGGAGGAGCGTATCGAAAAACTCGAAAGGGACGGCGAGCGAGAACGGCGGCGCTCAGACCGGGTAACGCTCGGCGAGGAACAGTTTGGAACCGCACTGAATCGTATGTTCGCTGTGCTCGAACGACCACAGGACTTCTGGCAAGCCGGGAATCTGGAGCAGCGACGGATCATCCAATCGCTGTTATTCACCGGTCCAATCGAGTACTCAGCCAGCGATGGTTTTGGAACCACCAAGTTTTCCCTGCCTTTCAAGCTGTTACAGCTCGATCGGCAGGAAAAACCCGAATTGGTGGAGGTGGTGGGAATCGAACCCACGTCCGCAAGCCCTACGCTACGAGATCT
>CAYUDF010000100.1:0-8126 GCA_964443465.1 uncultured bacterium | reverse complement strand
TTTCATGTACGTCCTGTATCTTAAAAATCTTGTGCCGGTATTGCAGCTTGTTCTGTTGCAATAGATTAGCGCCACTGGCGCGTTGTGTAAACCCCGTTGTCAGCCACAGAAAAGCCGCCCGTAAGGGCGGCCTTTCTGCTTTAAGCGCAATCGGTTGTCGAACCGTGTATTCGCTAATCCGAGATCGTAACGGATAAAGATCCCGAATGATACGATACCGCACTCGTGTGAGTGACACATCTCGCCCGAACCCTGACGCCATAGGTTCCAGCCTGGGTGAAAACGTAGTCGTCAGACAGGGACGTGGACCAGTCAGACTGGTGTATAATGCTGTAGGTGCCGCGTTTATACTCAAAGCTGTACTCCAGCGTATGGCCTTCGCTGCTGGTTGCACCAGTGGTGGCAAAGGTGAGGTTTGCACCGGTGGTACCGGTTGCCGGTCCGGTTGGTGTGGCCGGGATTGCTATATCCTCGATAATTTCAATCGTATGTGAGTCCGACACAACTGATTCAACTGCCGTGTGTACAGCACATCGCGCTTTGCAGGTGACCTCGTACGAACCAATAGCAATGTAGGTGTGTTTCAAGCCCAGCTGATAATAGGTCGACCAGGGACTACCCGCCGTCCAGGGGCTGATGATCCCGTCGCCGAAGTCAAACTGGTACTCTATCGCATGTCCATGATTGCAGAAGGAACCACTGATACTCACCTGTGTTTCCTCTCCAACAATGACAACGCCAGGCAGGTAGTGTACCGGAGTGTCGGGTTTGTTCACGACTTCCGGATCATCGGTGATGTCGATTGTACTGGACTGCTCAGACCAGTCTGATACCGCATCGGTGTCCACGGCACAGCGGGCTCGATAGCTCACATCGTAGCTGCCGACTGTTGTGTAAATGTGGTCGGCAGTTTCTGATGAAGACCAGTCGGACAGATTTTCATCACCCCAGTCAAATTGATAGTCAAATGTGATATGCCCGGCATCGGACCTCGCAGCTCTGTATATTTCAAAAGTATAACTTTCGTTGATTGCACCGAAGGCCGGACCTTCGGGACCGTACTTATAAATTGTAACCTTTTCAACGATACTGACAGTAGTGGGCAACGACCACTCGGACTCCGGATGACTGTGGGTGGCGTTGGAACATCGCGCCTGAGCCTTTACCTCGTAATCTCCAAACGACGTGTACTGTCTTCCTCCGGTGGTTTCGATCGACCAGTCGGAGATCGCAGAACCGTCACCATAGTCCCAGCGATATTGAATGCCGGAGGTAACAGGATTATGCCAGGTGCTGGTTGCACCCGAGGTGGTGAAATATGTCCCCTCATATCTGTGGCCAATAGCCGGCCCGGAAGGCGTTGCCGGAGTACTGATCGTTTCCGAGTCTCTTGGGTAAAAATTAATAGGATCGGACCATTCCGACACGGCGGTTGGATGGGCGATGCATCGCGACTGCCTCGTCATTCCATAAGCCCCGGCAGTGGTCCAGGTTTTGCTGGCCAGGTCACCGCTGGGAGTCCAGTCGGACTGGGTTCCATCACCCCAGTCGACCTTGACTTCCTGGTCGTGAGCCAAAGAACTGTAGCCCCCATATACGCGATACGATTGGGCAACATTCGTTTCGGGATATCTCTGGGAGTAGGAATAGCTGACAAAACCCGGCTTGGTGATGGTTTCAACTGCAGTTGTGGTTATGGTCACAACCAAAGTATCCGAATAAACAATAAAGTCATTATGAACCGTGCAACGAGCTTTATATGTCACATTATAAGTTCCTTCAGTAGTCCACGCATGGGTTTGCCTGCGTTCCTGCCATTGCACCCAGGCCGAAGTTGTGCCATCACCCCAATCATATTGACCTTCCATCTGATCGCCGAGATTAGTAGATGAACTATGTATACAGTCGTATTCATAAGCCTCGTTGATAGCTCCTGCGTCAACACCGTTTATTGCTCCGGGCTGACTGGAAATAACTTCAGAGGGATCAGAGATCGTAACCGCGGTTACCGCCGACCAGGCAGATTCGATTGCGGTATGGACTCTGCAACGAGCCTGGACCTTGACATCATAAGAACCAGCTGTGTCCCAGCTATGGGATAAACTGGTCAACGCAGACAACCAGCCCGTCACAGTACCGTCGTCAAAATCGAAACGATATTCCACCAGATGGCCAAAGCTGCTTACGGCACCACTGGCTGTATAGGTTAGACTTTCATCGGTTTCACCTGCGACCGGCCCGCCGGGAGCGTCGGGAACAGAAATCGTTTCAACAGGCGCCGCTGTAATAGTAACGGCCGTAGCCGCAGACCAGTCAGAAACAATGATATTATGGAGGTCGCAACGCGCCTGCACCTTGACGTCGTACGTTCCTTCGGTTGCCCAGAAATGGACCCTGGCTGTTGTGGTATACCACGACGACATCTGGTTATCTCCCCAATCGAATCTGTACTCCAGATTATCGCCATAACTGCTCACTGCGCCGGAGGTGCTGTAGGACGAGCTCAGGCCGACCTGGTTCGTAGCCGATCCAGTCGGTGCGTCCGGGACGCTGACCGTCTCCAAAACAAATGCGGTGATTGTTACAACAGTTGAATCAGACCAGTCGGATATGACCAGTGGATGAGCTATACAACGGGCCTGTGCTTTGACATTGTAGCTGCCCGCGGTCGCCCAGGAATTCTGAACGGCTATTGTTCCCCAGGCAGATGTACTGCTGTCTCCCCAATCGAACTTGTATTCCAGGTCATGGCCGTAATTACTGGTAGCACCGGATGCACTGTAGGTCAGATCCTGGTTTTCAACTCCAGTTGTAGGCCCTAGTGGCGCGTCCGGAACGTCGACGGCTTCGACCGCGGCCAGAGTATAAGTTCCGGCGAAAGTAATAGTATTACCAGCCGAAAGTGCTTTGGTATCGCTGGCCAGAGACGGGAGGTCCCATCCGGTAACTGCTGTCCAGGTCAAAGTATAGTCGCCGGGAGTCAGACTGGACAAGGTTTCGTTGCCAGTACCGTCATAACTGTAGCTCGACGGTCCGGTCAGTTGCCACGGGCAGGCGAGACTGTCCGGGGACGGATTTACAACAACCGTTCCTATTGTGATCGTTTGTGTTGGAGGTGCGGTGGGATCGTCTTTCATGCACCCGCCCGTCCATACGCAAAGAAGCACAATTGCCATTAAAATCAGTCCAGATCTCGCCATCTTAAAAACCTCCTGGTCGCTCCCGGTAATCGGTTTCTCGAATTGAAGTAATAGTATTCCCCGACATGCCTGATTCTAAACCTTACAGACGGATGATATAAGCTACACGATGATGCAGTAGTTGTGTCGTTCGGGAGGGTAAAACGAGAAAAACTACCCATTCATGCGGGGTTCTGGAGCCAAAGAACACACCCTGTTGCCGCGGCCAATATTATGGTCTAGTATCTGCTTGTTTCGGGCACGTCACCGGGCGGGTCCACCGACGAGTAATCACAGTTCGTCTGCTCCCTGTATGTAGATAATGAAAACAAAACAACTCAAACTGTTAATTTCCGACTCGATCCGGATCTGGGGTGGCGCCCAGCGGTTTATTGTCGAGTTGGCCGACGGGTTGGCAAAACGCGGCCACAGCGTGGATATACAGACCTATCCGGGTGCACCCCTGGCCGAACGCGCACATATCCTCAACCACATGTCGTAGTCCTCACACACGGGCAAATCCTCATCAAACATCCCTATTTCATCAAACAGCGCCCGGCGGATAATAGCCGCCGATGGGGAGATCACACAAAGCGGCAGACATCGCTTGAAAATCCGTCCGCCGGATTTAGTATGACGTTTACCCTCGTCCACCCGTCGTCCGTTACGAATCCAGATTTCGTTGGTGTGACACAAGGGACAGTCGGGGTGTTCGGCTAGTGTCAGCAGTTGTTTTTCCAGTTTGTCGGGTTGCCACTCGTCGTCGGAGTCGAGAAACGCGATCCACTCGCCACTCGCCCGGTTGATCCCGACGTTACGCGCAGCACTCACCCCACGATTGGCCTGTGTGATCAGCGTGATTTCGGGGAAAGTTGACCGAATCATTCCTGATGTGTTGTCTTCGGAACCGTCGTCAACGACGATGATTTCGTCCGGCGGCCGGGTCTGTGCGAGCACCGATCGCAGGGCACGCCCGACGGTCGCCACACGATCGTATGGACTGGGGCGATGGCTACGTTTCTCCGTGGGACGTCAACAAGACAAAGGTCCGCAGGTACGCGGATGTGGGGGATTATGACGCCATCGGGCAAGCGCGTTGCGCCGTCGATACCCTCGTGGAGTCGGGCTGGTCGGGCCCAAGAACGATAACGGTGCACGAGGTCCTCTCCAGACCGGCAAAGGTCATCGGGCCAGTCTCGGGAGAAACCAACGAGACCTTGACCTACACGACGACGGGTTCGACCAGTAGCGCTGGACACGCTCTCGAGTACACTTTTGGCTACGCTACCACATACTTCGATTGGGTGTGGACCGACTGGTCGCCGGCGCTTTCCGGAGACCTCGTAATTCCCGCGGCGGGCACCTACCGCATAACAGTCAAGGCCCGCTGTATCACACACCCGGCCAGGGGATCGCACACTTCCTCTTACCTCGAGAACGTCGTGATTACGGTGCCGTGAGATGTGAACAGAAACGGGGAGCTGGCTTTCGCCGGCTCCCCGTTGTTTCGATATTCTCGAGGGCGATTCTCCACCACATCGACGATCTCCGCTACGAATAGCGGCGATGAATGCGGACAATCCACTCGCTTTTGTGTCAAATTTATTGTACAATCCCCTCTGATTTCGATACTAACGATTTCCAGGATGCTGAGCCTATGTACGGGGGAGAGATAACGGCTTGCCCTCCCGCATCCGGATGTGTCTGATCAGACTTCTCACCTGTAGCACGAACTTCCACTCAGACCCGCCGCCCTGTGCCTGGCGTCCCATTAAAAACTACAGGAAAGACTCGCCGTCTGGTCATCAACGATGGAGGTAGACATGACCCACCCGAAATGTGTCTCGATATCATCTGTTATTTTTTTGCTGATACTCGCCATGGCCGTCGTGACAATGACGCCGTCCGACGCCCGGGCCCAGGGCCCGGTGGTCGACGTGTGGTACGGCCTCAACCAGTCTTTCGGACAGCTGGGGACGTCGCAACCGTGGGCCAACATCCTGGGCAACGTATCGGACCCGGATGGCGTTGCCTCTCTCGTCTACACGTTGAACGGCGGCTCGCCGGTATCACTCACCATCGGGCCAGACAGCCGGCGGCTGCAATCGTCGGGTGACTTCAACGTCGACCTGGCGATTGCCGATCTGGTCGAGGGGGTCAACCAGGTCGTCATCACGGCGACCGACAACTCGGGTGCCTCGAACCAGACGATCACGACGGTCACCGTCAATTATACGAGTACCGTGGCGGCGACACTGCCAACGACGGTGACGTGGAGCGACGCGACGGTGATAGAAGACGAAGCCCAGGTGGTCGACGGCCTCTGGGCGCTGGAGGCGCCGAGCCAGGTGCGGACGTCCATCGTCGGCTACGACCGCCTGATTTCGATCGGTGAAACGTCGTGGACGGACTATGAGATAAAAGTACCCGTCACCGTCAACGGCACGTCGGGCAGCTTCGGCGCCGGCATACTGCTGCGCTGGAACGGTCACACGGACACCCCGATCGCCGGCACGCAACCCAAGTCGGGATACCTCCCGCTGGGGGCGATCTGCTGGTACCGCTCGGGACGCATCGAGATCTACGGCAACAACGGAGACATTCTGGGCACCGACAGCAGAACGCTGACGCTCGGTACGGCTTACTGGTTCAAGGCGCGCGTGGAAACGATCGCGGGAGTGGGCGGCCGTTACAGCTTCAAGGTCTGGGAGACCGGGCAACCCGAACCGCCGGCTTGGGATATCGTCGGCCAGGAAGAGCTGTCCGATCCGCAGAACGGATCGATGATGCTCATCAGCCACTACGCCGACGCCAGTTACGGCGACGTCGAAGTGACCGAAATTCCGATTTCGATCAGCGACATCGAGGTCACGCTGGGCGCGGGTAACACGGAAGCGACGGTGTCGTGGACGACGAGTGTCGACAGTGACGGCTACGTCGAATATGGCCCGAGCGCCGCATACGAGTTCGGCACGGTGGCGGATCCGGCTACGGGGACGGGGCACAGCGTATTGCTGACCGGCCTCACGCCGGACAACACGTACCACTACCAGATCACCGCCACCGACCTCTCGGCCAACACGATCAGCACGGGTGATCTTACTTTCGTCGCCGCCACGTCGTCGATCTTGTCGGACGACTTCAGCTCTCCCACACTCAATACGGGTTTGTGGACGTTCGAAGACCCCCTCAGCGACGGCGGCGCCTACTCATTGACGGGGACGGGCACTTCCGACGCGTGGCTTAACATATCCGTCCCCGCGGGCGCTCCGCACGAGGTGTGGGAGAGTGGCATCGAAGCGCCTCATATCTGGCAGGCGTCGAACGACGTCGATTTCGAAGTCGAGGTCAAATTCGAATCGACGGTGGACCTGCAGTTCCAGGAACAGGGCATCCTTGTCAAGCAGGACAGCGGTGACTACATGCGCTTGGAGTTTTACAGCTCTTCCACAGAAACGAGGATTATTGCCGCGACGTTCGAGTCGATGACTCCCGAGGTACGGGTCAACTCCCCGATTACAACGACGGGGGTGGCGCCGATGTACATGAGGGTCAAGCGCCAGGGCGACCTGTGGACGCAGACCTACTCGTACGACGGCGCGACGTGGGTGAACGGGGCGATTTTCAGCCACCCGATCAACGTCACGGCCATCGGAATATACGGGGGCAACGCCGGCGGCAATCCGGCCCACACGGCGTCCTTCGATTATTTTTTTAATACCGAATCTCCCGTCGTTCCGGAAGACCCGACACTGCCGTGGAATATTACCGACGTGCAGGCCACGGCGAGCGAAACGGAAGCCACCATTACGTGGACGACGGACGTGGTTACCAACAGCAGCGTGGCGTACGGCCCCACGACGGCGTACGAGGACGGCACCGTGTCGGATGCGGCGTACGTTACCACCCATAGCATCACGCTGACCGGGCTCGATCCGAGCAGCTCGTACCACTACCAGGTGACGTCGGAAGACATGAGCGCCAATTCGCTCAGTTCCGCGGATTATGTGTTCGCCACGACGGGCGGCGATCCATCGGGTATTGTTTCTGATGACTTCAATTCGCCAACTCTGGATACGGCGTTGTGGACGTTCGTCGATCCGCTGTTCGACGCGACGCTGACAATGACGGGCGCCGGCACGCCCGACGCCTGGGTCAACATGTCGGTCCCCGCCGGCGTGGAACACCAGGTGTACACGGGCGGGATCGAGGCGGCACATCTACTGCAGGCGGCCAACAACACCGACTTCGAGGTAGAGGCAAAGTTCGAGTCGCCGGTCACGCTCCAGTACCACGAACAGGGGATCGTCGTAAAACAGGACGACGACAACTTTCTGCGCCTGGAGTTCTACAGCAGCACAACGGCGACGATTCTCTACGCAAGGGGATTTACGACGACGACCTCGCCGACATTTTTTAACGCCACCATCGGCACCGCCGGCGACATGCCGCTCTACATGAAGGTCAATCGCATGGGCGACCTGTGGACGGTGTCGTACTCGTTCGACGGTCTGACCTGGTATGCCCAGACACCGTTTTCCCACACGATGGTGGTGACGGAAATCGGGCCGTATTCCGGGAACGGGGTCGGCGCTACGTCGCCGGAACACACGGCCTCGGTAGACTATTTCTTCAATACCGTCTCTCCCATCGATCCCGAGGACTCGCCGGGAGGCCCGCTGACACCCGAAATCAGCATCATCCCGGCGGCAGATACGACGAGTTGCGCGGCCAGTCCGGTGTTTCAGTTTTATATCGACTACGGAGGCGCCACCGAGATCCGCGGATTCGACGTGACGTTCACCGTCGACACAACGGTAGTGACGGTGGACAATCTCTTTGCTGATTTCATCGAAGGGACCTACCTGAGCGCTTACGGCTCGACCCTGTTCCAGGCGCTGGATCTCGGCGCCGGTACATATGTCGCCAGCAACGCGATACTGGGGG
>CAYUDF010000099.1:0-8142 GCA_964443465.1 uncultured bacterium | reverse complement strand
TTTTTCCTGCTCAAGGATTTTATCGAGTGGAACATCCACCGGTTGCTCCACCGCACGCCGTGGTTGTGGGAATTCCACAAACTCCACCACAGCATCGTCGAACTCGACTGGATCGGAAACTTCCGGTTCCACTGGGGCGAGGTTATCGTCTACAAGACGCTCTCCTGGCTGCCGCTTGTTATCCTGGGAGTGGACTGGCGAGTGATGCTGGGGCTGGCGGTGTTCGGCACACTCGCCCAGGATCTCAATCACGCCAACATCCGCGCCAACTGGGGACCGCTTCGTTACGTATTCAATTCGCCGATGATGCACGTCTGGCACCACGACGTGGAACTCCACGGCAAGGGCGGACAGAACTTCGGTATCGTGCTGAGTGTGTGGGACTGGCTGTTCGGCACGGTGTACTGGCCAAAGAACACCGATCGCCCCGGACAGCTAGGATTCGAGGGAATCGATCGGTATCCGCGCGGACTTGTTCCCCGCTTCGCCTATCCGTTCTACAAGATCTTCTTTCTGAAACGGACGAAGTCATGACCGTGGTCGATAAAAATACTGTCTAGTTTGTGGTCTCCCCCGAAAACTTCCCCGAGGGTGTCACGTTTCCTTGTCACTTTGATATTAATTATTGTTCTCTTTTCCGAAAGTCGTTGGTTAACGGCAGTACGCCCGGTATAATTTCGTTCTGAGATTGAACCGCACCTTCGCTTTGGCAACCTCACGGTGCTGGAAGAGATTCCACCAAGGAAGGAGGGTTCACATGGACCCAAGAGAGAAAATGGGGCGCCTGGAAACAAAAATGCGAAACAATTTGTTTCCTGCCAAACGAATCAACAGTTTGCTCACAACGTTTTTTATATTCCTTATCTCTATAATCTCCTGCGCCGGGCCCGGCGAAACGCCGGTTGTCCCGCCGGACTTCGACTGGATATGGAGTAATCCCCTGCCCCAGGGTACGAGGCTCGAAGCAATCTCGGGCGTATCGGCCAGCGACATCTGGGCGGTCGGCATGAAAGGGGCGATGATCCACTACGACGGTACGTCATGGTCGGTTCAATCCATCGGCACCGGCTATGGACTGAAAGACATCTGGGCGTTCGGCACAAATGATGTCTTCGCCGTTGGACTAAACGGAACCATCATCCACTACGACGGTACCGACTGGGCCGAGCAGAACAGTGGCGTGACGAAACAGCTGTATGATGTGTGGGGAACGTCGCCGGACGACGTGTTCGCAGTTGGACAAGACGGGACGATTCTTCACTACGACGGCACCAGCTGGACGCCACAGCCAAGCGGAACAACGGGAAACCTGTACAGCCTGTGGGGTTCTTCCGGTGATGATGTGTTTGCCGGCGGTGTTGGAGTGATTCTCCATTATGACGGCAGCGACTGGAGCACAATGTCGATACCCGCCGTCCAGGGATACATCTCGTTGTGGGGTTTTTCCGCCACCGACGTATTTGCGTCCAGAGGCGACGGTGATGTTTTTCACTACGACGGTACATCCTGGACACAGATGCAGACTTTTGATACGCGCCAGATCGACGACCTGTGGGGCAGCGCACCGGACGATGTGTTCGGAGTGGGGGCCGACGGCGCCATCCGCCACTACGACGGTACCAGTTGGACGACTCAGCAGTCGGGAGGAACGTCGTGGCTACTTGGCGTGTGGGGGAGTTCGGGGTCAGACGTGTACACCGTGGGAAACGAAGGGCAGATTTTCCGTTACGACGGTGCGGCGTGGACAACCCGATCGACCGGAACAACCACATCTCTCTACGGGATCTGGGGTTTCCCGACCGGCGACGTGTTTGCCGCCGGTGGGGGGATAAACGCAACTGTCGTGCGGCTCGCCGGAGGTAAGTGGGTCGAGCAATCCGTCCCCCCGGTCGCGACGGTTCGGGGCGTGTGGGGCTCCTCGCCGAACGATGTTTTTGCCGTCGGGTTAAACGGAGATGCGCTCCATTTCGATGGCACAACATGGTCGGCCATGGCAACGGGTCTCACCGAAAATCTTTATGGCGTGTGGGGAACGAGCGGTACAAACGTGTACGCCGTCGGCGGGTTACTGAATTCGAGAATTGTGCGCTATGACGGAAGCACCTGGACCACGATTCCGTCGTCCTGGGGGTCGTCTCTTCACGACATCTGGGGATTCGGGCCGAACGACATTTTCGTCACGGGAAGTGGCGGATTGATCGGCCATTACGACGGCACGACGTGGAGCAGCCAGACCACAGGGGTTACCAACACCATGTTCGGCATCTGGGGCAGCGGTCCTTCGAATGTGTTTGCCGTTGGTACGGGCGGAACGATCCTGCACTACGACGGCACGGCGTGGTCACCCCAGTCGAGCGGCACGACGTCGGGGCTTTACGCCGTGTTCGGACATTCCGCAACCGACGTGACAATCACCGGCCCTAATACAATCCTTCACTACGACGGCGCCGCCTGGTCACCCGAGGAACCGATCACGATCCGTACGTTTACCGGGCTATGGGGAAACGCCGGCCAGGCTTACTACGCGGTAGGAATCAGCGGCACGATTCTTCGCCGTGCCGAGTGTGAGAATCTGACAACGACGTGTTATGACTTCGACGAATTGCCGGCGGACGGCCGCTGGAACCTGGGCGAGGGTTTCACGACCCGCGGAATCCAGGTAGCCGTCGTTCCGTTCCAGTGGGCCGATGGCCGGTGGGCATCCACCGGTTCCGTTCGCAGCGATGGCATCACACTCAACCCGAACAACGCGAGCGCCGACTTCAAGATTCTGTGTCCCGCGTATGAAGTCACGTTCCACTACCTGGAAACAGGTGGAAACGTGAACGTGCGAATCAACGGCGAACACCGTGAGACCGCCGACATAAACGCGCTCAATGGGCAGATAATCGGCGGAGCGCAGCTGAACTCAATCTCGACTCTAGTGGACGGCGACTGGCGGGGCGCCGTATCGATCTCGGGTAACATCGAAAGCTTCGAAATCGGAGGACAGGAGTTGCGCATCGAGAACTTGTGCATCAGGTATCCGTAGCAATGAAGAATATATGAAATCCGCCGGTGCGGGCGGGACGTGATTCCGCGGCGGTCCGGTCATTCGAGTGCGACGGCCAGGGCCCGGCGCGCACTTCTCTCCATCTCCAGCCCAGCTGTCGCCGCGCAGAACACACGATCGAGTCGTTCGCGATATGGCAGGAGACTTGTACGGACGGCAGCCGGGAGGCTGTCCTGCCAGATAAGCCTGGTGGGATCTTCCTCCATTTTCTTCAACTCTGCTTCCAGAGCGACTTGACGAGAGGCTAGGTCGCCGGACTGTCGCGTTTCCTCCAGCTGTAGAGCGAGACAGGCCTTCAGCGTCTCAGATGCCTCCGGAGAGAGCGGTTCTCCGTCTGAGAAAATCTCATTGAGCGTCGACTCTGCGAGCAGGAGGTCGTGATAGGCCACGGCGTAAATGTAAACCCATTCCTGCAAGCCCATCGACGCCGCTAGCAGCGCTTCGTTACGCAGCTCGAAGAAACGCGCAAGAAAAGGGGTAATCGGGAGCGCAGCACCCCCCAACCCCAGCGCCACGCTGCCCACCTCTTTCGGATCTTTCGGGTCCTTCGACTCGAGCGACTCAACCGAATCGAATCCTTTCTGAACGTTCGCATAGTCCCCGCATGCGGCGACCAAAGAAGCACGCAACTCCAGAAAGAGCTCCATCCGGTCCGCCGGAATCTCCCCCGAACGGGCCGGGCGATAGTTCGCTTGCTGCCCCAGTGTGTGGTCAAGCTGGTTCAGGGCCTCTCCCGCTTCCCGCAACGGCAGCCACGTCTTCACTGCCACAACACCCACCACGAGCAGAGGCACACCTATAAATATCGCAGCCAGGACAGCCAGCCAGTTACCGGTTGACCATTTGTTTTCGCTCATTGTCAGCACCTGCCTTCCCGTTAGGTCTGGGAGAAGAACGTAAACTGGAGGCAAAAAGTTTCATGCAGAGGGTCTGAGGAGTTCCCCTTTCAGGACTCGAACTTCTCCATATTCGAGGCTATTCGCCATCGAGCTGAAAATTGTCGGTATCTCAACATAATGATAATTAACAGATTACGACACTATCGACGCCGTAGCCTTCTTTTTTTCTTTCCCCCCCCTTGACAAACCCTCAAAAGCATACTACTATATTAGTCAAGTAATATACTAATTGACCAAGGAGTCCAGATGCTGATTGATATTGATGCCCACGGAGGAGTTCCGATTTACCGACAGGTGATCGACCAGGTCCGCCGTTTGATCATGACGGGGCAGATGGCCGAGGAGGAACAGCTGGAATCGGTGAAGAATCTTTCTACCCGCCTCAAGGTCAACCCCATGACGATCAGCAAGGCGTACAGCTTCCTGGTCCAGGAAGGCCTGGTGGAACGGCGGCGCGGAGTAGGCCTGTTTGTGGCCCGAATGAAAAACAACACAAAAAAAGAAATCAAATCAACGGTGCTGTCCGAAGCGCTGCGCAAGGCGGCTTCCCTGGCGGTGCAAATGGAAATCAGCGAAAAAGAGGCGATCGCTCTGTTTGGGCAACAGTTCAAAAAGATCAAGTCGCAGAAAGAAAGGAAACCCGAATGAACGCGTTACCACTGATCCAGGTCGATAAACTTATCAAACGGTTCGGCGACACTATCGCGCTGGACGAGGTGACCCTGGAGGTCGGAGCGGGCCGGATCGTGGGGCTGCTGGGAGCCAACGGCGGTGGTAAAAGCACGCTTCTCCGGCACATCGTGGGCCTCTACCTGCCGGATCGGGGTGACTGCAGGACATTCGGTACCAAAACAGCCGAGCTGTCGCCGGAAGACCTCAGTCGCATCGGTTACGTCCACCAGGAGGGCTCGCTGATCGACTGGATGACGGCGCCGCAGCTGATCCGCTATGTCGCCGCTTATTACCCGACGTGGAACAAGGAACTCGAGGGCGAATTTATCGAGCGGTTTGACGTGTCCGTCAACTCGCGGGTGGGCACAATGTCCCCCGGCGAAAGACAGAAGCTGGCGATCCTGCTCGTTGTCGGGTTTGAACCCGAACTGATGATCCTCGATGAACCGGCAGCGGCGCTGGACCCGGTTGCGCGCCACCAGTTTCTGGAACTGCTTCTGGAGATCATCCAGAAGGAAGGAAGGACGATCCTGATTTCGTCGCACATTCTGAGCGACGTGGAGCAGGTGATCGACCATGTGCTCATGCTGGACAAGGGCAAACTGCTCCGGGATTGCACGTTTGACGAACTACGGGAGGAGTTTCTCAGGGTTCGCCTGACGTCTCTCAACGGCCCCCTGTCAAAGCCACTGGATATCCGCGGTGTGGTCGAGTGCGAACAGTCCGACCGGCAGGCGGTGGTCACGATAAAAAGCGTGTATCGGGACGAACTGGAGGCGGCCGCGCAGTCGCTCAACTGCGACATCGAATCGCTGCCAATCTCCTTCGAGGAAACGTACACAATGGTGGTTCGCGAAAAACCCGACGAAAGGGCGCAGTGATGACCCGCGCGCAAGCAACTCTGAAAACAATGATTCAGTGCCGATCTACGTGGTTGTGGCACTTGTGTGGGCTGGGCATTTGTACGCCCGCGGTTCTCGTCCCGTTATCCGGCGACGAATACCGGGGGGGCGCCATTCTGAGCCTGCTGGTTCTCCCGGTGTGGAGCGGCGTAATGAGCGCATCACTCGCCAAAGATTTCCTTACCAAACCGTTTTCGTTCTGCATACCCGTACACCAGGTGGTATGGCGGCGAACCCTGCTGGTGATCGGCCTTGTGGTCGCGGGATTGTGTTCGCTGTATTTTCTTCTGTTGCAGACGGGCGACGTGTCATTGATTGTGGTCCGGGTATGGCAAGCCTTCTGGATATTGATGGCCGTGTATATGGCGGGAGTTCTTGCCATAACAACTTCGCCCAATGCCAGCTTCGTGCCGGCATTAATCTCCCTGCTTCTCGTCATCAGCCTCAGCGAGCGTTTCGGCGAACAGATCCGTATCCCCGTCGAAGAGACGCTGTTGGCAAATCCAGTTGTGACGACTGTTTTATGCTTCATTGTCATAATCCAGGTCTGGTTCAAGCTGGGATCACGTAACCTTGCAAGAAAATATAGCGGCAGTCCGTTTTTACCGCTGCACGGTACCTGGAACAGCCAGACACAGGCGGTTTATAACGCCGAGAAGAAAGTCCGGATGCTGAGAAAAACGCCAGGGGTCGTGATGAATGCGGTTGAAGGATTCTTCCTGGCGCGAATGCGGGCGGTGTCCGGGCGCTTTACGCAAAGAACCCTGTGGGGTGCGGTGTACGTCCTGATTGGCAGGGCGGCGCCCGCGAGGGCTTCCAACCTTGTTTTTGGCGCCCTGGCCCTGGCAGTTCTGACGGTGGGACTGGGATTTATGCACCCCGACCTGTTACCGCCCGGCGTCTCCGTGGCCAA
This sequence comes from uncultured bacterium, assembly GCA_964443465.1. Lineage (GTDB taxonomy): Bacteria > Krumholzibacteriota > Krumholzibacteriia > WVZY01 > JAKEHA01 > CAYUDF01. Next base: position 1,704 of record CAYUDF010000099.1, on the reverse strand, counting down.
CCTGGTCCTGTACGTGGTTTTTGCGATCACCGCCGAGTATCGAATCAATCCACACGGCGCTCTGATGCTGAACATCAGCCGCAAGAACCGGCTCCGGAGCCTGATGCTGGCCGGAGTTGTCCAGTTGATCGCCTCCACAGTAGTCTGTGCTTTTTTAATATCGGTATCACAGGCGGTTGTTCCGTTGCTCAAAGACATAACTTTTCTGGGTCACATCTTGACGTACGACCCCGTTATTCCCAGGGCAGTATTTCTGCTGATGCCGATGCTTCCCATTTTTTTTATCTGTCAGATTCTGTTTCCGAGACGGACTGCTATTCCCATACTTGTTATTTCAATTATTGCTGTAACAATTTTTGTCACACAGGCAGCATACCTGCTGAGTTTGTCATCAACACAAATTGCGCTTCTCCAACTTGTAGGCTGGCTCCCGTTTGTAGTGATCGTGCGACACTACTGTCTGTTCTGGGATCTCAGTATGGACGGGCGATGACAACCGAAATTTTTGAATATTTCCCGCCGCCGGGAATAGATAATAAAAACAAGCGAGGGGGCCTGAAATGAAAAAGACGATTTTTATTGCTCTGACCTGTGTGGCGCTGTTTCTGGCCGCACCCACGGCGATCGCCACCGACGCTCCGGCGGAACTCACCTACGCAATCGAAATCAACGAGGTGATCTGTGGTTACGCCGATGTTTCTTCCTGGGAAGAAACCGTAAACGGCACAAAATTTCTGAAGATCAAACAGAACATGTTCATGATGCTCACCGTGCTGGGCGCCGAGGTCAACACCCGCGTGGACGTCTCGTTTGACGTTGACCCCGAGACCGAACGATTCGTCCGAATGATCAGCCACATCGACCAGGGCGACATAAAAATAGACGCCGAGATCACCGTCGACGGCGACACCGCCCATTGCTACTCGTCGTTGACCGGCAGGACCGCGCACGTGTTCATCCCCGACGGAACGATAATGGACAACTCCGTGTATTCGTATCACCTCATCAGGGATTTTGTCGAAGGCGGGGCCACGGAAAAAACCTACAACGTGTTTAACGCCCAGGATTTTTCGATCCAGGAAAACACGTGCAAGCGGGCGGGCAGCGAAACCCTCGAACTTGCCGGAAAACAGTATGAAACAATCATTATCGACACGATGAACAGTGCCACCGGTATGCCGATCCGTTCGTGGATTGACGTTGCGAGCGGAATCGGCGTCAAGGTGAGGATCCTGGATAATCGACTCATATACCTGGCCGACCCGTCGGTGAAAAAACAGATCGAACTGGTCAATTTCGACGAGAATATCGCCACCAAAACAAACGAATCGATCTCGGACGTATCCGGCATCAATTACATGAAAGTCCGCGCAAAAATAAAACCTGCGGGTTTGTGGCTCGAGTCGGAGGACCTCAGCGTACCGGGTCAGAAGTTTGAGGGTACCGTCACAGATAATCTGATCGAGGGCAAATTCGAGATTGAACACCCCCGTTGTGATGGCGCAGACGCGCCTTCCTATCCCCCCGACTACAGTAAAGATAAAGACCTCGATTCGGGCCACATCCGCATGGGCGAGTACGAGTCCATGTCCACCGCGCTGAACGCAAAAGATATGGAAATCGTGACCTACCGGACCGCTAACACCGGGTAGGTGGAGGACGCCGTCGCTGCGTTCGAATTGCATGATCCCTACGTCGGCGATT
>CAYUDF010000098.1:0-8183 GCA_964443465.1 uncultured bacterium | reverse complement strand
GATATCGATCCCCGGAAGAAACGGCCCTGCGAACCGTCCGGACAGGTTGACTGCTCTGCCTGCCACGCCAAAATATCGGAGGAGTATTTCGCAAGCGGGCACGGCGTTGCTCACGTCTCCGGAGTGCCGCAGGCACCCTACTGCACCACATGCCACGGCGATCACGGCATAATGGATCACGGCGACGACAATTCCATGACCTACCGGGCCAACGTCCCCGACCTATGCGGCTCCTGCCACCGCGCGGAAGGCGACGCGTCCGTAGCGGACTATCTCGCCGAAAAGACCGCGTTCGCCGACTATTCAAAAAGTGTCCATGGCCGTGGTCTCACGGAAAAAGGGCTGCTCCCCAGCGCGATTTGTATTGATTGCCACAGCTCGCACATGATTCTAAAACACACCGACGTCCGATCGACTGTATACGCGGAAAACCTGGCCGTAACCTGCGCGAACTGCCACCGTGGAATATACAAACAGTACATAAAAAGCGTGCACTACTCCGCGGACTCAAAGGACAAAAAGGATCTCCCCAACTGCGCCCGCTGCCACTCGTCGCATTCGATCAGCGAAGCGGGCGGCGATCAGTTCATGAATGAAGTCCAGCGGCAGTGCGGCGAATGCCACCACGAACTGGCCGAGACCTACCTGGAAACCATGCACGGCAAGGCGTACCGGCTGGGATATCTGGACGCCGCCAAGTGTTCGGACTGTCACGGCGCTCACCTGATTCTTTCTCACAATGATCCGAACTCGGCTGTTGGCCTTAAAAATATCGTCGGGACTTGCCAGAAATGCCATACCGACGCGAACCAGCGTTTTACCGGGTACCTTACCCACGCAACACACCACGATCCGAAGAAATACCCGGCGCTCTATTACACGTACTGGGCCATGACACTTCTGCTGGTCAGCGTGTTTACGTTCTTCGGAATTCACTTGCTGATGTGGTTGCCCCGGTCTTTCAAGGAGCTGAGAAAACGCAGGCGATACGGCAAGGAAGAAGAGAGCCGGTATTTTGTCAGGCGGTTTACAAAGGCGCAGAGATACACGCACCTGTTCGTCATCATCAGCTTCCTGTCCCTGGCGCTGACGGGCATGATGCTGAAATTCTCAGGCATGCCGTGGGCGAACTTTGTCGCCAACGCCCTGGGTGGTGTGAAAACCGCCGGTGTGATCCACAGGATCGCCGCTGTGATCACGTTCGGGTACTTTGTATTCCACGTCTTTGGACTGCTGGTATACAAACACAAGAGAAAGGTTTCCTGGCGCGAACTGATATTCGGGTGGAACTCCCTGATGTTCAACAAGAAGGACCTGTCGGACTTTGTCGCAACGATCAAGTGGTTCTGGGGCAAGGGCCCCCGGCCCAACTACGGCCGCTGGACCTATTGGGAAAAATTCGATTATCTCGCTGTATTCTGGGGAGTTGCCGTTATCGGCCTGTCGGGGCTGATGTTGTGGTTTCCCGAGTTCTTCACCAAGTTCATCCCCGGCTCGCTGATCAACGTCGCGACGATCATTCACAGCGATGAAGCGCTGCTCGCCGTGGGCTTTATTTTTACCATACATTTTTTCAATACACACCTCAGGCCCGAGGCGTTCCCTATGGATACGGTGATATTCACCGGCCTGGTTCCGTTCAAACACTACAAGCACGAACGGCCACAAGCGGTTGTTGACCTACAGAAAAGCGGAGAACTCCGTAAACGGGTCGTTACAACCAGGATATCCCGCAGGCGTGCCATCGTAATCCGAATATTCGGATCAATCGCGCTCGGAATCGGCATGATCATTATTGGACTGATTATCTACTCGGTGCTGTTTGGCTATAAATAGCAATGAGTTCCGCGGTCAACCGGGAATTTGCCCCGGTAAAAACCGATAAAAAACTGTGGAATTCATACCGCTGACGGTGTATAAATATGTGCGCGATGAAGTGACAGATTCTAAACGGAGGTTCAAATGAGAAAGCTACCGATATTGATTTTGGTGCTGGTGGTCGCTACGTTTCTTGGCTCCACTTTGCTGCAGAACACAGTTTCCGCGGGGGAACACATGGTTATCGGTGCAGCCAAGTGTAAAACGTGCCACAAAAAACCGGAAGCTGGCGAACAGTACCCCATCTGGGAAAAATCTCAGCACGCACAGGCTTATGCTACGCTGGCGAGCGAGAAATCCATGGAAATCGCCAAGGCCAAGGGAATCGCCAATCCCCAGGAAGCCGATGAGTGCCTGAGCTGCCACGTGACCGGTCACGGAGTGGCGGCTGAGCTCCTGGGAACCAAATACGACAAGACACAGGGTGTCAGCTGCGAATCGTGCCACGGCGCCGGCGGCGACTATTACAAAAAGAAAACGATGGTCGCTATTATATCCGGTGAAGTTGACGGAGCCTCCGTTGGGCTCCAAACCCCGGATGAAAAAACCTGCCTGGGTTGCCACAACGACAAGAGCCCGACTTTCAAGGAATTCAATTACGAAGAAAAGCTGAAGAAGATCGCCCATCCGATCCCGGATGCGAAAAAGGCGGAGTACAAGAAGGGTTAAAGAGACTTCTATCTTCAGCGCCCGAATTCAAACGGGGGTGACCGGAACCGGCCACCCCCTTACTTTTTGTGACTCCACTGCGTTCGGCCCGTCCCCACGCTCTTTTCGGGGTATTGGTTCACTAGATAGTAAACATAGCCCAAACGCTTTTCTCCCAATATTTTAGATACCGGTTAAACCATCGGAGATTCCGCTTGTTTGTTTTACTGTATCCGATTATCTAATTACGTAAACAATTGTCATTATTTATATTACAATATAAACCCATAAAATCCGATATTTGCCTTGATAACCTTTTCACATTTTATGTACAATATACGCATGCATCCCATAAAAATCTTTAATCACAGAATATTCCGATCAACCGCGTGGGTCCTTGTGGCAGCAGTTTTTGTCTCGACCGCGGGTCTGGTCGTCGTGGACCCCGCTTCAGCCTACACTGCCCGGCTGCTTTACGTGGGCAATGGATACTCCGCCGGTAAAGACCTCTCACGTCCCATGGACATTTTTTATGACAGTGCCAGAGACGAAATTTATGTAGCCGATACGGGCAACCACCAGATCGTTGTATACGACAAGAACGGCTTTCCCGTTTACCGCTTTTTCCACCACGTCACCGTCGCCGGCAAGAAACAACTGGGAGAACCCAAAAGCATCGCCGTTGATCCCGACGGCAGGATATTCATTACCGACGCCACGGTCCCCTACCTGGACGTACTGGACCACAACGGACGTCTGTTAGCCTCCATCGATCCGCCAAAGGACGACTGCGACGAAATCAACCGGTTCGACAATGTCGCGGCGGGGCCGGACGGCCGGATTTATGCCACCGTTACCTGCGCTGAAACCAGGGTTGTCGCAGTGATCGGCAAGGACCTCGAAGTGCAGAAAATCCTGCAGCTGGATGATATAGTCACCAGCGAGTCCTGCCTGACCAACATCAACGTCGACGATGCCGGAAGAATCTATTTAACCGACCCCTGCGCCGAACTGATGGTACGGATTTACAGCCCGGACGGCGAATTCGCGTGGGGATTCGGCCGCCACGACGCGGGGTTCCAGAATTTCTCTCATCCTACAGATATCGTGATCATGAAAAACGGCGAAATGTGGGTCGTAGACACCATTCGCCAGGTCGCAAGTTGCTTCACTAAAGAAGGCGATTTTGTGTCGTACGTCGGCGGCAAAGGTGACCATCCCGGGGCTTTCAGCTACCCGGTAGGTCTGGCCACCGACGGGGAAAACCGCCTGTTCGTCGTCGAACGGGCGGGCAATCGGTTTCAATGCTTCCGGATCGAATCGGACGACCCGGAGACAGCGAGCAAGTGAGTTTCAATGGGAAGACTCTTTTCTTTGGACTGACGGAAGGAGGTGAAACGAAATGAAAAAATCGGTTAGTTTGTTGGGCGCGGTTTTGGTTCTTATTTGTGCACCGATGGCAATGGCAGGTGACTTCCATTCGGGAGCTACTCTCATCTGTTCAGACTGTCACGTCATGCACTACAGCCAGACCCACGGTTACAACAACGATGGCACCGGTACTTACGCGCCGTTGGGAACGACAGGTCCTTATCACTACCTGCTTCGCAACGACATTAACGACCTGTGTCTCGCATGCCACGATGGGCAGGCCTGGGCTCCGGACGTATTGGGAGCAAATACAGGTGCTCACGTCCGTCAGGGCGGCACGTTGAACCGGCCGGGTACGGGTAATGCCGCAACCGGACACACCCTCGACGCGACCGACGTCGCTCCCGGCAGTAATCCTGCATGGAGCAATGCAAACGGTCTCAACTGCACCGATTGTCACCAGCCTCATGGCTACAACCCGAACGGGAACGCCTGGCGTAACACGCTGGCAGATCCGGGAACGGCTCCGTTCCCCGGAAACGTCATTAGTTACGCAACGGGTACAAATGTCCTCACCGAGGATGTTTACCAGGTAGCTGCTGGGCCGCTGGCCACGCATTACGACGTCAGCAACGTGTTCTTCAATGAGCCTGACCCGACGAAATCAGAGTATGCACAGTTCTGCAAGGGCTGTCATACGGACTTCCACGGGGACAAGGGCGGTGCGGAACTCGGTGGTGCAACCGGCGAAGAATGGTTACGTCATCCGACGAACGACGCGGACATAGGTGCCGTTGGTGGTGGTCACTCAAACCTGGGTGTCTTCACCAGTAAGGCCAACCGCGTACAGGTGATGAGCGCCAGTGGTGTGTGGAATCCACCGGCAGCCGACAACACCTCGTCGTGTATGTCCTGTCACAAAGCCCACGGAAACCAGAACTCGTTTGGTCTCATATATATGAGCGGAACGGGTACGGTAACCGAGGAAGGTGACGACGGTACCACGGCTAAAGAACTCTGCCAGCAATGTCACGTGCAGGGTTAGGTTCCGTTAGTCTGATAGTTACCTAAGCGGGGGTGGGAAAACGCACAGTTTTCCCGCCCCCTTTGGGTCAATAGCAATTATAATGAGTCCGAATCCGGGACTCGATCTCTGCCAGAATCCCCCGGGGCAAGCGGATCGGTCATATTAAAGAATTTTCCTTTGGAAGTTGATATCCATGCGAACACCACAAACGGACCAATCGATATACAGACAAAGAACGGCGTCAGACAGCTTTGTTTTGTGGTTCGTGCTCAGGGCTGTGGCAATGCTGGCGGTATTTCTTGTTCTGTGTTGCACGTTTGTCGCCGTCGTATTCGCCCAGACGGTCAATTCTCCGCATCTCGACCCCGTTAACGGGGTCAGGCGGGTTGACAGTGCACCCACGGGCGACTGCAGCCAGTGTCACGATCAGCATTCGCTGATAACCGGCGAGTCCCCTTATCCCGTGGCGCTTTTTGCCGAAAACTCCAACACCATGTGTTACACACAGGGTGGAACCGGCCCGTGTCATCAATCCATGCCGAACAACTACCCGGCCACAGAAACGTCCCGTATTCCGGAGGGTTTCCCGGAAGCCGGATATTTCGAATACAACGGCGGCGGCCAGAAGATCTGGGGCGCCGAGTTCAGGGACCGTTGGCCGGGTGCAATTGTTTTTGACAATCCGGGCATGGTCGGAGGCCTGGGGTTTTTTTCGCCCCACCGGAACGACCCCGAAATGCCCCGCAAGGATTTCACCGGCGTTGGCAGCTGTCTCAATTGCCACAACGCGCACGGATCGGAGAATCCGTTCGACATGCTGGTATCCAGCTATCGAGGGATCGGCGGTTTTGACGAACCCACCTATCCCACTCGATACCAGCTGTGCTTTGACTGTCACTCCGCGTACGGCCCGGTAGGCATGGAAATCTCCGGCCGGTCGATCCAGGATTATTACGATACGTCCATGAACGGCGACCACGCCGGCCACCAGATTCGGATGAATTCCCAGATCGCGATCTCGTGGCCGTCACATATCCGCGAGGGCGACAAACTCCCCTGTTACGACTGCCACAACCCCCACGGTTCATGGGGTTATAACGGCGAAGGCCCCAACGCGTTTCTGATCAGTGACGAGCGCCCGGGTTGGTCCAATCTGATCGATACAAAGCGGGATCCCGCCCAGAACCGCAAGTTCTGTCTCGGGTGCCACATTCCCGCCGACGGCGTGCCGGGATCTCAAACCGTCGAAGGAATCGTGATGAACACGCTGTCGGACCGGGGCCCGCACAGAGCTTTTAATCTCCAGGGTTGTTTTGAATGTCACGGCGCGGATTATTCATCGCCGACTTCCAACAACGTCCATAACCCAGGGAAATGATCGCCTTGTTACGCCGCCGAATGGAAAGAGCCGGCGCGATGACAGCAATAGTAGCAGCGGTACTGCTGCTACTGGTCGACGAACTGTCCGCCAACGGCGCCCTGACCGGCAGATTGATCTGGACCTACCAGAACAACAATTCGAACTCGCGGAAAGAAGAGTTGTTTGTGCAGCACTATGAAGCCCGGTTGAGCGACAGAGTGTTCGAAAGTAACAATCTCAGGCTGTCGTTTTACCTGGATACATCCAAGAATTTCACCACGGACCTCACCCTTCTGCGTTACAGGGGCGAGCTGAACCTCATCCACAAGTATTATGTGTTTGACGCAAGATTTTCACCCAGGCAGGAAATCACACCGTTGCAATCTCCCATAGACCAGGAACGGACCGAACAACAGTACTCACTCACCGTCCATCCCCCCAGGGCGCCCCAGGTGAGGTTGTTTTACGCAACGCGGGCACAGTACCTTCAGGGCATGTTATCGGGCCGCACACGCGATATGAGAGGTGACTTGCGTTACCGGTGGAAAGCTCTTGAATTCGGAGTTAATCGCTGGGACACCAGAAATATAAACGGGGCAGAGACCGGCACGGCGGTCACAGGCGGGCGTCTAAGATACACCCAGGCGTTTGGCCCCATGCTGAACGTGCAGACGGGATACGACTACCAGAATACCCAAAGAACAAGATCTCTCAGTGTTGTAGACAACAAGACAACAACACACACGTTTAACGCGTTACTCGCCAGCTATTACAGAAACATCATTTCCAGCTCGCTGTCGTTTATATCACGTCAACTGAGGACGGAGAGCGTCACAGAGACAACAAACCGCAATGACAACGCCGTCGCGCAGGTAAGATTTCTGCCGACGTCACCGTTCCGCACCGACCTCACATGGAGCTACCTGTTGTCCGAACAGGAAAACCAGCGAACATTGGCCAATTACGCCACCGTACAGTTCGTCCTCACCGGTCCCCGGCGGGGTCGCTGGCACGGGCTGGCCCAGGTCGCCCGCCGGTTTAAAATCGACGTCGCCGGCGCAGGTGTCATCCCTTCTCACCTGTACTTCGTGTCGCTGAGGGGTGATGTGTACAAAGGGATCAACGCCCGCGCTGAACTGAGCGTCGCCGAAAAATACGACGAGACCCCTGGCGCCGCCCGAAGGTACCAGAGCACGTCACTTCTCGATCTATTTCTCAAACCGAGGCCAAGCTGGCTCGTATCGGCCAATATACGCTTTATCCGCGATAGCAACTATGTGACTTTTCTTCGAAACGACCGGATCAATTACGGCTTGACGGCAAACTATTTTGCGCGACAATACTTTAATATGAGCGCTGATCTGAGACGCAACGAAATGACAATCGGGCCCCGGCAACAAAACACTTCCCTGGTGTTGAGCACAAGCCTGAAAATGCGCGCCCGGTCGTCGCTCAATTTCAGCTATGGTGTAAACGAAACCCGATTTCTCAACGAATTGCACGCGGACGTCTTTGACCCCTACACCCGGGCAAATTCACTGAATTTACAACTACAGGTGTGGATTACGCGCAGGGGCGCTTTTTCGCTCAACCTATCCGACGTATCGCGGAATACCGGCGTCAACACACGGTATGTCGCTGTTAACTACCGGCAGGACTTCTGAAAGGCGCCAGAGAGTTAAATTATATGAACACTTTTACGAAGCAACGGACCCGTGGTGCAATTTTAAGGCGGAGTTTATACTTGCTAGCCATGTTAATGCCGATATTGCTGAGCGGCGGATGCGGCAAATCCGTACGTGTATATATGCATCCCGACGCCGACCTTTCGTTCTACGAAAAAGTCGGAGTATTACCGTTCCGGAGTCTCGCCGCGGATCGTTTTGCCGGAGAGAAATT
>CAYUDF010000097.1:0-8202 GCA_964443465.1 uncultured bacterium | reverse complement strand
GGAGCCGGGCCCGGCTCGCGCCGCGTATCCGTGCGCCCAGTAGCAAGGCCCCGCGACGGTGTAGATAAGATTAAGAGAAGGGTCCGATCAGGGAGATCTCGTCGGTGAGGGTGGTTTCGCCGTCGGCGCCGGCTGCCTTGATGACGATGGTTGCCGTGTACTTGCCCGATCCCCGCGTGAGGCCGGCGGGAAACTTTACAAAAATCGAGTTCTTGATGATCCCGCCGCCTTCGACGTCCAGCGGATAGGTTGGAGCGACCAGCTCCACGCCAGCGGCGGCTGCTTCCGCGTCGACGGCCAGAGACACATTCTGTGCGTCGAACCCCTGGTTTTTGAGATTCACCTTGTAGTGGTTGATGATCTCCAGGCTGCCGTCGGCCAGTGTCGCCTTTGTATACGGGGTGTCGATTGCTCGGATAAACTTGATATCCACAATGTCGCGGATCGATACCGCCACCGACAGTCCGGCGACCATTACCATCAGGATCGCGCCGTAGATGGCGGTGCGCAGCCGAAAATAATTCCGTCGTTTTCCGCCCTCCAGTTCGTTCTCGGTGGCGTAGCGGATCAGCCCCTCCGGCTTGTCGATCTGTTTCATCACGCCGTCGCAGGCGTCGATACACGCCGTGCACGCCACGCATTCCAGCTGGATACCCCGCCGGATGTCGATCCCCGTCGGACACACCGCCACGCACTTGTAGCAGTTGATACAGTCGCCGTGCCCTTCGCCGTCGGGTTGTGTGCCCTTGCGCGGTTCACCGCGGCCCTCGTCGTACAAAACGGCGAGGGAATCGCGGTCGAGCAACACCGACTGAAAACGGCCGTACGGACACATGATCATGCAGAACTGCTCGCGAAACCAGCCGAAGTCGAACAGAACGATTGCCGTCAAACTGAATACAAAAACAAACGGCACCCAGTTTTCCCACGGAGCAGTGATCGACATGCCGGCCAGCCTTTCGGCGCCGACGAAGTACGCGGTAAAACTGTGGGCGATGTTGGTGCTCACCAGCCAGAACAGGAACCACTTCAGCGACCGCTTCCAGACTTTGGTCCACGACATCGGAGCGTCGGCCAGCTTGAGGCGCTGGTAGCGGGTGCCCTCAACCCATTTTTCGATACGGCGGTAAATGAAATCGATAAACACCGTCTGCGGGCACGCCCACCCGCACCAGATCCGTCCCCACACGGCGGTCATGAAAGTGACCCCGATGGTGATGATGCCCAGCGCAAAAAACACGATCGGAAAATCGTGCGCCCAGAACGTCACGCCAAAAAAAGCAAACCGCCGGCCGGGGATATCGAGCAGGATGGTCTGGTGACCCTGGAATTTTGTCCAGGGTATCACCAGGAACACAATAACCAGCGCCAGGTACACCCAGTCGCGCCGCCGACGGAACCGCCCCTCGGCGTATTCCGCGGTGATGTCGATGTGGTGGCCCTGCTCGTCAAAACTGGAAGGCCGGTCCTCCGGAAGATCTAATTTTCTGCGTGTCGACACAGCTCTACTCCACCAGCTCTCCCTGCGGTTCCTTGGCGTTGGGCGGGTTGGTGCCCTCCAGTGAAATCACGTACGCAGCCAGCGGCGCGTGTTTGTCGCCGGGAATCACGTTACCCCAGGGGGGCATTCCCTTGTCGGGATACCCCACGCGGAACGAGTCGAGGATGTGTTCCAGGCCCCCGTCGCCGTGTATCCAGTAGTTGTCGGTCAGGTTGGGACCAATCAGCCCTTCACCGGCCGGGCCGTGGCAGGCCACACACACGGCGTCGAACTGCTCCTTGCCGGCGGCGAGTGCGCCCGGGTCGGCGATTAAGGCGTCCAGGTCAATGGCCGAGTTGTCGTAACTCACCACTGCTGCCGCCTGTCTCGCTTCGATCTGCTCCATAGCCGCAGCCAACCGGGCGTCGGTGGAGGGGCCTCCAAACAGTTCGAAGTACCCCCAGTAGATGAACGAAAAAACGATGGTACCGTAAAACGTCGCCAGCCACCATTTGGGCAGCGGGTTATTCAGTTCCTGAATCCCGTCGTAATCATGCCCCTCGATCAGCTGGTCACGCTCATGTTTACTCATTTCGAATTCCTCTCGTCCAATGGCAACCGGGCCATGTATTCGTAATGTTTGCGAGCCGATTTTCTGAATGTCCACAGGACCACACCCGCAAATGTGCTGAAAAACAACACCAGAGCAATCACGGTCAGGTGTGTATCCGTAAAAAAAGCCAATCCTTCCCTGAGCATTTTATTTCTCCGTTGTTATGGTCCTTCAGCCGCCTGAACGGGTTCCTTGTTCTTTTTTCCGAGTGCTTGGAGGTAGGCGATTACGGCGACGATTTCCTTCTGCTCCAGCTGGTTGATTTCTACGCCCTGCTCTCGCAGGACGGCCGCGAGCGCTTTTGCTTCCTGCTCGGCGATCAGGTCGGCGCGCGCCAGGTCGTCTTCCGTGTACGGAACTCCGAGCAGTTTCATCACCGACAGTTTTTTTCGAAGCGAGTAATAGTTTGTATTTTTGGTCAACAACCACGGGTACGACGGCATGATCGACATCGGCACCACGTCGCGCGGATTGTTCATATGTCGATAGTGCCAAAGATCCGGATACTTCCCGCCAATTCTCGCCAGGTCCGGACCGGTGCGCTTGGAGCCCCACTGAAACGGATGGTCGTACATCGACTCCTCGATTGTTGACGCGTCGCCGAAGCGGACGACGTCAAAAGGCAACTTGCGGATCATCTGCGAGTGGCACACGTAACAACCCTCGCGGATGTAGATGTCCCTGCCGGCCAGTTCGAGCGGCGTGTAGGGGTTAATCCGGTTGGCGGGCTTAATATATTTATGGAGCGACAACACGGGGATGATCTCGATAATAGATCCCACCGCAATCGCGATAAATGCCAGAACGGAAAAAAACACGGCGAGACCCTCGAGCTTGCGGTGGCCCTTGTCTCCCTCCCCGGAACGCATTTTGACCGCCGGGATTCTTTCCGGCGCCGGCGATTTTTCTCCCTGCTGCGCCGTCTTGATCAGGTTGTAGATCATGATCACCATTCCGCAGAGAAACAGCAGCCCGCCAAAGGCGCGGATCCAGTACAACGGAACGATTCGTGTGACCGTCTCGACGAAGTCCGGATAAACCAGGGCGCCGTCCGGCCCGAGTGCCCGCCACATCATGCCCTGGGTCAGGCCGGCGGCCCACATGGAGATGTAATAAATCAGGATGCCAAACAGCCCGATCCAGAAATGGACCTCGGCCAGTTTTTTACTGTACAGCGGGGTTTTCCAGATCTTCGGCGCGAGATAATAGATCATACCGAAGGCGAGGAAACCGTTCCAACCCAGCGCGCCGCCGTGCACGTGGGCGATAATCCAGTCGGTGTAGTGCGCCAGCGAGTTGACGCTCTTGATCGCCATCAACGGACCTTCGAACGTCGACATTCCGTAGAATGTCACCGCCACCACAAAGAACTTGATGATGGGTTCGGTCCTGAGCAGGTGCCAGGCGCCGCGTAACGTCAACAGGCCGTTAACCATGCCGCCCCAGCTGGGCGCCCACAGCATCAGGCTGAACACCATACCCAGCGTCTGGGCCCAGTCGGGCATCGCCGTGTTGAGCAGGTGGTGCGGTCCGGCCCAGATGTACAGAAATATCAGCGCCCAGAAATGGATAATCGAAAGCTTGTAGCTGTACACCGGCCGGCCGGATGCCTTTGGAATGTAGTAGTACATCAGGCCGAGAAAGGGGGTGGTCAGGAAAAACGCAACGGCGTTGTGACCGTACCACCACTGTACGAGGGCGTCCTGGATGCCGGCCCACACGGGGTAACTTTTCAGAAAACTCACCGGGATCTCGATTGAGTTGCAGATGTGCAACACGGCAACGGTGATGATCGTGGAGATGTAAAACCACAGCGAGACGTACATGTGTTTCTCGCGCCGCCGGGCCAGTGTGCCGAAAAAGTTGATGGCGAACACAACCCACACCACCGCGATGGCGATGTCGATTGGCCATTCGAGTTCCGCGTACTCTTTGCTCTGGGAAAAACCGAGCGGTAATGTAATCGCCGCCGACAGAATGATCAACTGCCAGCCCCAGAAGTGAACGCGGCCCAGAAAGTCCGAGAACATCCGTGTTTTGCACAGGCGCTGCGTCGAGTGGTATATCCCCGCGAATATCGCGTTGCCCGCAAAGGCAAATATCGCCGCATTCGTATGCAGCGGGCGCAACCGGCCGAACGTGATCCATTCCAGACCAAAGTTCATTCGCCAGTCGGACAGCTGAAGGGCGGCGATAAAACCGAGCAGAAACGCGGTGACGCCCCACCCGACCGTCGCCAGCACAAAATATTTGACGATCTGATCGTCGTAGGTTTCCTCGAGGTAACCGACAGCGACCTCAGAGTCAGGACTGTTTCCGTTTAATGACATCGGAGTCATCCTTTCTTACGGTTGGAGTAGAGAGATCCTCATCATCCAATAACATCCGGTGCGCCGGTGTGACCAGGTCATCGAACTGGTCGTGCCGTACGGCGTATATAAAAGCCCCCACAAAAAATGCCACCAGAAGCAATGAAACGGGAATGGTTATCGCCAGGGCATTCACGGGCCGTTACCCCCCGGGGCTGTCGAGGGTACAGGCCTGTTCTCTATCGCGGCGGATTCGGCGCCGCCAAACCCGGTTTCTTCAAAGCCACGGTCGTATTGCCGCCAGTACCGTGTGCCTGCAACGGACAGCAGTACAACGGAGATGGAACTGGCCGGCATCAATACCGCGGCGATCAACGGGCTGATTAAACCCATCAGCGCGAGTGCCGCGCCGACGGCGTTGTATAAAAGAGAAAACAACAGATTTCTTTTGATAATAAAGATGGTGGTTCGTGACAGTTCGAACAGGCTGGACAACGGTTTCAGCCCGGGTTGCGTCAGGTAGACGTCCGCCGCCTTAAACGCGACTTCCATGCTGCCCTGCACGGCCACGCTGACGTGCGCGTGCGCCAATGCAACGGAATCGTTCAGGCCGTCCCCGACCATCAGCGACCGCGGAAAATCTCCGAGAATCGCGTTTTTTTCTTCGGGTGACTTGCCCGCCAGCACGCGCGACGGATCGATGCCGACTTCGGCGGCTACCGCCGCGGCGGCGCCCGAGTTGTCTCCGGTGAGCAGGTAAACATCCTTGCCGTGGCGAGAGAACACGTCCACCGCTTCCCTGCCGTGCGGCTCGACTTCGTCGGCAATAACGGCCAGTTTTTCCAGGTGGCTGTTTTTGTACAGCGCCGCACAGGTCGCACCGAACTCAACGCCGGCCCGGACTCTCTCCGAAGGGTCCGTAACCGAACGCATTTCGTACACGTCCCCGCCGATTGTCCCGGACACGCCGGTGCCGGGAATTTCGGTGAGGTCGTCCAGGGGCAGCTCACGGAATGGCTCCCGGGTCACATGGTCGGACAACAAGCAGGCGACGGGGTGCCGCGAGATTTTTTCGAGCGAATAAATAATCGACCGTTCGGCGCCGGTCGGAGCCTCAGGCCACCACCGCAGGAGGTCCAGCTCTCCCCTGGTGAGGGTTCCCGTTTTGTCCAGGAACACGGACTTTACGTGGTTGAGTTTCTCAAACGCCTCCGCTTTTTTGATGAGGCATCCCCGTCGCGCGGCTTTTCGCAGCGCGAGGCTCTGGGTCAGCGGTGTGGCCAGCGCCAGTGCGCACGGGCAGGCGAGGATCACCAGCGCCAGCGCCCGGTTGACGGCGTCGTGGATATCCCCTGACGCAATTGAATAAACAACGGCAAATACAAGGCCGATCATCAACACGCCGGCGGAGAACCACTGGGCCGCGCGATCTGTCAGGGATATCAGCGGCGTGCGTCCCAGCACACCCTTTTCCGTTTCCTGCAGCAACAGACCCACACGGGTGTCGTCGCCGTACTTGTCCACCACGATGGTGGCTTCTTCGGACGTGAGCTGCGTACCCGCGAATACTTCCTGGTTCCGGCGGACTTTCTGCGGGTAGGGCTCACCGGTGAGGACGGCGGCATTGATATAGGTCTCGTCGGATTCGAGCGTGCCGTCCACCGGCAAACGTTCTCCGTTGTACACCACGATCCGGTCTCCCTTGCGCACCCTGCGGATGTGGCACATGGTCGCCAAACCGGTCTCCGGGTCGAGTATCCGGACCTGGCTGGTTTCGTAGAACGACCTCAATCGGTTGGGCGCGAGGAACTTGTGCTGGAGGCGAAACAGGAGATACCGGCTGGCGAGCAGAAGAAATACCAGCACGGCCAGCGAATCAAAGTAGATGTCACCCCGGCCGGTGATGAGGTTGTAACCGCCGACGATGGTGCCGATGAAAACAGCGCCAACGATCGGAATGTCGATGGAAGAGTGTCGGTTACGGATTGCCGCCCACGAGTTTCTGTAAAACGGCGTCGCGCAGTAAAACAGAATCGGAAGAAACAGCACAAACGTGAGCCACTCGAAAATTGTCGCGTAAGCGGAATGTTGTGCGCCGGAATACAACGATGTGGACAACAACATGATGTTTCCCGCCGCCGCGCCTGCGATGCCCATCCGGATCAGCAGACTTTTATAGCCGGCGCCGCCGGCGCCCGTGTCCAGCGAATCCCAGGGAATGGGATGGGGGGGATACCCCCGCTTTTTCAGTTTCTCCATAATGGGGGCGAGCGGAATCCCCGGTTCGGTCTCGATTTCTACGATGTGCCGACCCATGTCCAGGCGCATTTCCACGATCCCGTCGAACTCGTGCCGGATGTTTTCGACCCGCCACAAACACGCCGTACAATGCACACCTTCGATGAAGAAATACATACGGTTCGGGTTGTCGGGCAGTGCGTTCTGCCGGCGAAATTCCGGCTGGTCGACGTAGGCAAATCCCGACGGGGGGTCCGACGTTGAGGCGGGCCCGGAGATATTCCCGGATTGTGAAATCATTCTCTTAATCTAGCAGAACAGCGCGTGCAGGCTCAAGGCAAATAGACAGTAATTCGACGCTATCTGTTGCTGTATATGATTAATTGCAAATAACTTAACGTAGTTAAGCAGGTGCCGGGACACTTCGGAGCGGGTCCCCGAAACCGGCCTCAGAAGTAATATCGGAGGAAGGCGTAATACTGGTCCGGGTAGGCGCCGAACTCGGACTTGAATCCCGGCACAGGGTCATAGCTGGGGCCTGGCCCAATGGCGACGTAACCCCCGGCGGACAGGTACAGGTTTTCCGTGACGTTGTATTCGACATTGGGCGAGAACAGCAGGGATCCGTCGTCAAGGTTGGAAAAGATTTCGGCAAATACCGTCGTCAACGGGGTGGCCTGCCACGACAAACCCGGAATGATGTAGTGGCGCCCGAGCAGGAAAACGGCACCGTCGAGGTAAGCGGTTTCGTTGGTGGCCACGTTGGCCAGATAACGGGCGGGATCGGTCTCCCCGGCGCCGTTATAGTGATATTCGGCGAAGACATACACTCCCGAACCGAAGTTGTAGTCGGCGCCGGCGGACAGGCGGAGGTAATCGGCGTCCCCCTGGGAGTCGTTGGATCTCGCGGCGCCACCCCACACGTACGCGACCTCGCACCATGTCCCCGCGCCCCCGAGGGCCCGGGTGGCGTCGAGACCGGCCATCACGTTCTCGCGAAAAATCATACCGATCAACGCGACGTCTGTCCGGGACGCGGAAAAGCGCCCCCTGGCGTACACGGCGCTTTCTTCCCACTGAAAGTCCTCACCGGCGACGTACCCCAGGTCGATTTCACCCAGGGATCCCGACGGTATCCGCCACCGCAACGCGTCCACTCCGGTCCGGTCTTCGGTGTCGATCTCGGTATACAAAAACGGTGCGATGATATCGGTGGGGTTGATCGCGTGCCCGGACCCCCACGCAATGGCCTGGCGGCCGACAAACAGGTCGCACCACGAGGCCCGGATCGTAAAAAACAGACGGTCGAGATTCTGGAGCAACAGTACCTGCTCGTCGGCGGCGGGGTGACGCGGTAAAAGGACGCGGTCCAGATCGCTCACGCGGTAGATCGAGAACTCGCGGAACACAAAAAACGGATTCGAAACGAGCAGGTCCTCGTCCTGGAACCGCAGCGACAGGTTGTAAGAGACGTTGAAATCGATCCAGTCGGCCAGATATAAAGCCAGGTTACTCCGTACCCGGTTGTTGTTGGCCCAGGTGACTTCCGCGGGATCCGGGTC
>CAYUDF010000096.1:0-8206 GCA_964443465.1 uncultured bacterium | reverse complement strand
GTCTCCACCATCACACACTTGAAAACATTTGCGTAAGAGACTACTCTTTCTCTGCCGGTTTACAACAAAGAAGGAGACGCGGTATGTTTTACAATGTTCCCCTGGTTGCACAAACGTCCACGATGTCGTGCTGGGCGGCCAGTATCGCCATGATACTCGGGTGGAAGCACCAGGCTTCTTATTCTGACCAAATGATCGCCCAGAATCCCGGCGGTCTGAACTACATGACCTCTTACCACAGCGGTCTCGACCCCAACGACCGGTACATCCTCCGGCGCAACGGTTTTACAGTCGACAACCCCATGTGTTACCTGCCGGCCACGATCAATTCACGCCTGACGACGTATGGGCCGTTGTGGGTGGCGACGTGGGCGCCAGGCCCTCATATACGCGTTGTCACGGGAATGATTGGCGACATGCTCATGATCGCAGATCCCGCGCCCGTCAACCAGGGGTCCAGATATCCAAGAACGTTCAGCCGGTTTTTTGGTGCGATGGAAAACCTGGGATCACGGGAGATGACAGAGGCGAGTCCCATATACGTAGCGTATCTCCGACGGTAACAGGGGTACGATCAGTCGTCGCTGCGACCGCCGATACAGGTCCAGCAGGTCCAGAAACGACCTGAAATACCCGATTTACGGAGCCTTCGTGTTGCGGTAAGATGGAGTTCTGAAAGTGAGGTGTTCCATGAAGGATCCGGACAATAGAATTTCAAGACGATCGTTTATCGAAAAAGGTGTTGTGTCTGTTGTGGGAGCGGGCATGGGGATCGCCGCTGTTTCCGGCCCGGCGGAGTCACAACCGCCGCCGCCACCGCCACCCAAGAAGGAAAAAACCGGCGAGAAACCACAGATCAAGGATTACCGCACGCTGGGACGCACCGGATACAAGGTGTCCGACGTCAGTTACGGAAACGCCGGCATGCAGGACCCCGCGATCCTGGAGTACGCCATCGAGCGCGGAATGAACTATGTCGACACCGCGCGGCAGTACTACGACATGGAAAAAGTGATCGGCCAGATCTTCCCCGAGAAACGGGACAAGATTTTTCTGACAACAAAACTGGAACCGGAACTGGTGACGGCGGACGTAACGGTTGAGGCTTTGATGGCAGGTCTGGATGACAGCCTCGAGCGGCTCAATACCGATTACGTCGACTGCTGCCTCATTCACTCCGTCGGTGATCCCAACCTGGGCGACCGTACACGGATTGAAAACGAGAACATCTACACCATGTTCGAAAAAGCCCGCGAGATGGGAAAAATCCGCTACTGGGGCGCCAGTTCTCACGGCCCGCAGATGGTCCGGGACTTTGAATGGCTGATCAAAAATACAAATATCGACATGATCATGCCGGGAATGAACTACATGACCAAGGGTCTCGAACCGGTGCTGGTCAAGGCGAAGAAAAAGGATATCGCCGTTGTTGCAATGAAGAGCATGTCGGCCGCGCGGAAAATAGACTTTTCCGCCTTTGCACAGGACGAACGCACCGTCCGGCAGGCGCTGCTCAAGTGGATGCTCGCCCAACCGAACATCGACACGATCTGCATATCGATGAGAACCTACGATGACATCGACGAATTAGTCGGCGGTTCCGGAAAAGTCGCGCCCAATTCCAAGGACGAAAAGACGCTGAAAGAATACGGCGCGCTGCTCAACAAGCACTACTGCCGGCCGGGTTGCGACGGTTGCCTGGGCTCGTGCCCGAACGACGTCCCCATTCACGACATACTGCGATACGGACTGTATTTCAACAGTTACGGCCGTGAGAAGTATGCGATGTCCCGATACGCGTCGGTACCGGAATCGAAAAACGCGACGTCCTGTGACTCGTGCAGCGGACCGTGCACACAGGCGTGTCCGTACGGGTTACCCGTTCGCGACAAGATGCTGAAAACACATTCGGATCTGACGCTTGGATAAATTCCGGAGGGAAACAATGACAAGACGAAACCGATCTATTGCATTCGGCGCTGTACTGGCCGCGTTTGTGCTGGTTGGTCTGCTGGCCAGTCCGCAGCCGGGTGTAACCGGGGAAAAAAACCAGGCCAAAGCGCTGGTTGAAAAATCGGTCAAAGCGATGGGCGGCGAAAAGAAAGCTGCCGCCTGGAAAACCAAAACTGAAACGGGCCATCTCACCGTCCACTGGCCGGGCTGGGGTACGCCCAAGGCGGTCGCGACGCGTTACGTCAAACGCCCCGACAAGATGCTCCTGGACCAGGACTTCAGTGCATTCGACCATCCGTTCTTCTTCACGTATTATTATAATGAGGGAGACGTGTGGGCAAACGTCAATATGGGCGTTCGCCAGAACCCGCGTTATACCGCGTTTATGACGCGTGCAATGAAGAATACGGGAGGTATGTACTACTTTATGGCCGAGTGCGACACGTTTTACCTGGTTCCGGACGTTCCCGACGACTCGCTTGTCACGGGCTCGGATGTGGCCCGGGTGGGAATCGTGGACAACGGGGATACGGTCCTGGTTGACCTCGACGTAAAGACACACCTGCCCGTGCGCCAGATCGAGGACGGCGGCAGCCAGCATGTCCTGTTTGCGGACTACCGCAAAATCGGCGGGCTGAAAGTACCGTTCAAGTTGACCGTTTACCAGGACGGCGCCATTGCGTCTGAATACGTGTGGGACGAAATAAAGTTCGACGAACCGGTCGATGACGCCCGGTTCGAAAAGGATCGGCCGGCCCCGGAAAAAACTGGCTAGACCGGATCTGTTTACCGAAGACACGCATAGAAATACCCCGGCACGTTACCGTGACCGGGGTATTTTTAACTTTCGGCAGATCAGGACTATTCGAACAAACCCGCTGACCGGAGATTTCTCTGAACGTCGGATACAAATGCCGCGCCCGTTTCTTCATTGTCGGTTGTCATTCCCCAGATGTAACCAAAGGATTTCTTGAGAGTCATCGTACCCGCCGTGCGTGACATCGGATCTGTGAAGCGATAAACGCCGTTGTTGTTTACGACGGCGTCGCCACTGTCCTCGACCAGTTTCACGTAGGCGGCTATCATCGCGTCCGCATCGGCGGCATCTTTGGCAACAATGATAAATCCTCGTGTGTTCTGGCTTGTTTCCGACCGGTAGTCAACCATGAAAGCCGAGTGCAGAAAACCGTGGCCAAAGACGTTTTTGGAGACAAACCGTTCTGTGTTCCGGACCATCGCGTCGGCCGGAAAACAGTCCAGGACCACTGGAACCTGTTTCTTCCCGCCGATGTTCTGAGAAACAATCTTTGCGACAATCGTCAGCATCGCTTCGTCCTGCTTGTTCAGGTCGAATCCCTGGATTTTGACGTAGTAGTTGCCACGATAGAAGTTGAGCAGACCGGTATCGTAGTAACCTTCGGCGCCGATCTCGACCAGGTTGGCCGGCCGGGGTTTTTCCGTGCTGTACATGCCGTACGCGTTGTTGGCATCGCCCTGGTTGTAGATTTCCACCAGAACGTTTCGACCGTAGTCGTCGAAAAAGTTCAGCGTTCCCATTTCCAGCAGATTGTAATCGACGAACATTTCGGCCGACCCGTTGATGTACTCGAACAGATCTTCCGGGCCATACAGTTCAGGATCGCCCTCCGGTTCCCATCCGTCCATCACGGGAAACAGTGGTTTGACATCGGCGCGACCGGCACTCACCGTCATCACAAGGCAGACACAAATTACCAGCGCCGAAAAAATGCGTTTATTCACAATAACCCCTCTGGTTCAATAATTACGCCACGAACTCATCCGGGACGTTTCTGATTCGTGCGACGTCGGTAACGCGGTCGCGAACATCAAAGCCCATCTTACAATTAACCGAGCATGAATCGCAAGAGCCGCAAGCCTCCGCCGCCGCGGCGACATCCACGGGCTCCAGCGCCAGCTTGGCCGCCGCAAGATCCCTGTAACCGTAGGTGTACATGTAGCTTCGCACCAATGTTGGCACTTCGACACCTTTCGGGCACTGGGCGATACATTCGCGACACTGGTCGCAGTACAGGCCACGATATCCCATATCCTCGCCGAGGCGCAGGTCTTTCTTTTCCTGCTCGGTGAGGGTGAGATCCTCCATGAGCGCCAGGTCCTCCTGGAGCTCCTCGAACGACGTGAAGCCGGGGATCGCCGTGTGCGCGTTTTTGTTGCCCAGCGCCCACTTCATCGCCGCCTTCATGTTGATCGGTTCCTTGCGGTCCTTGTCCCAGTACACGCCGGCCTGCGTTTTCATGAGAACAATACCCAAACCCTTTGCCGCCGCTTCCGCCATCGCTTTTTCGACGTCGGCCACGTGGGGCTGCTTGAAGTTGTATGCCGTCAGCACAACTTCGTACACACCGCTGTTGGCCGCGGCACGGATCACTTCGGGTTCGTTGCTGTGGGTCGATATACCGATGTGTTTGATCCTGCCTTCTTTTTTAAGTTTGGTCATCACGTTGATGTACGGTTCCCACATGGCGGCCTCTTTGGTCACAATGCTGTGGAGGTACAGGATGTCGACATATTCGGTGCCGAGGCGTCCCATACTGGTCTCGAATTTTTCCATAAACGCTTCCGCGGTGGACTCGCTGGTGCACAGGCCGGTCTTCCGGTCGACGCCATCCGGCGCAACCTTGGTGGCCAGTATGTAGGAATCGCGCGGGCGGTCCTTGATCACTTCTCCGACCTGCTCCTCGTTGCGTCCGCCACCGTAAGAGTTGGCCGTGTCGATGTGGGTGACACCGGAGTCCAGGGCTGTTCTCAGCAGGTCCGGTGAACCCCAGCGGGCGCCGGCGCTGATCAGCGGAACTTCGAGGCCGGTTTTGCCCAGCGTACGTTTGACAATCTTGTATTCTTTTTTCTCCGTTTCCGCGTGCGCACTCTGCGACAGAACCGCGGGCAGTACAGCGGCGCCGGCTAACCCGGACAACGTACATTTGAGGAACTTTCTCCGGCTGTTAATCGTGTTATCCATGTTCATCTCCCTTTGTTGGTTCCATCAACCACGCAGATCGGCCATCGTCAGCTGATCTTTTTTCGTAAACCAGGCCGGCAACGAATAGACATCCTTGTCCGGCGTTTTTTCGATGATTTCAACTGCTTTTTCGACCGACTTCACGCTGAAACCCTGCTGGTACACGTCGGCGTCGGTTTCCAGCGGGACTCCCTTGATGGCAGACATTGCCTCAATCAGCGCCTCGTCGTAGTTCTGCAATATCAGGCCGCTGGCCTGGATCGCGCCGTAGACCTCCCAGTCAATCGGCAGGTCCGTGGTCATCCATACACGTTCGTCGCGGTGATTAAACTCGGTACCGCCGTCTTCGATCCACGTATTGACCTCGTAAAGCGCACATTTCCGGCCATGGATTTCCCGGGTTTCGCCGGTTTTCTTGACCGTTCCCTCTGTCCGGTAACGGGCGAGCCTTCCCGCCGTTTCCTCGTCCACAACGTTGGTCCAGTCAAACGGCAGAGTGGTCTCCACGTAGCTGGAATCCCGCTTGTTGGCAAAAACCAGGACACCTTTGCCCGCGTCAACGAGCACGATGGTGTTTTGCGAAAACACCGCCATCTTTTTGTCGCCGAACCATACTTCTGATTCCGAGTTGTCTTCCGGCGTCACCGTACCGCCGTAATAGTATTCATCCATGTGGCGTTTCTGCTTAACGCAGACGTCCGCACCGGCCGGTACGGTTACCGTACAGATAAACAGAACAACCAGTAAAGATCCGAGTATTTTCATGGCGCCTCCATTCAAAAAAAAACAACAACAGATCAATGCGACAAAAAAAGCCTGTTGGTTTCGGAACGGTCCTCTCCGATACTGCTCACGCGGATGGCCGCGTGCCCTCCGACGGGACAAACATTTTCGCAGATCCCGCACCCGATGCATTTGTGAGTATGAATGACGGGCAACTTGACTTCTCTCCCGTCGATCATGTCCCACACAGTTTTAGTCTCAAAGTAAATCGCCTTGGGGTCGGTCGGGCAATGCTCCTCGCACACGATACAGTCCATGTCAAAAGCGTACGGCAGACAGCGGTCCGTATCCACAAATGCCAGCCCGATGGTAGTGCTACGTTTTTCCAGCGGCTTAAGTTCCTGGATTGCGTCTGTGGGACACACCTGCCCGCACAGCGTGCAGTTGTATTCACAGTATCCGATCCTGGGCACCAGCACCGGCGACCACATACCTTCAAACCCCGCCTGGAACACAGTTGGTTGTAAGCCGTTGGTAATACACACCTTCATACACTCTCCGCATTTCACACACCGCCTCAGAAATTCCTCTTCGGCCACCGAGCCGGGGGGCCGGATCAGCTTGGGATCGGCGTGGGCCCGGGTGGGGCTGGTCCGAAATATGGCCAGTCCGGCGAGGCCGGCCGCTCCCGCCCCCAGGAGGTAACGCCGTTTCAGGTCGGGATTCCGGTCCCTGGGTTGCGGACTGCCGAACTGGTAAGCGATGGCCTGTTGCGGGCAGATGCTCTCGCAGCCCATACACAACACGCACTCCGATCCCCGCCATGCCTCATCGGCGTTGGGACGCGCGCCGCTCACACAAGTCGTCAGACAGAGTTTGCAGTCATCGCACTTTTCCGAGTCCAGCTTGTGATTAAGAATCGAAAACCGGGACAGAAGGCCGAGCAGCGCGCCCAGCGGGCACAGGAAACGGCACCAGAACCGGCGCCGATAGAAGTTGAGCATCAGTATCGTAATAAATAAAAGCCCGATAAATCCGCCGTGAACAAACGTGGCCCGCTCGAACGAAATCACGTGCGACCGCAGGAACTGGTACACAGGCTCGCTCACGGCCGTAACGAATCCGATTTCCGAGCGGTACAGCAGGTCAAACAACCCGTGCGCCAGGTAATCCACAGCGGGCGCAATCCCCACGGCAAACGACCGAATGGTCAGTGCAATCGGATCAACCAGACCCACTGCGTGAAATCCAAAGACCGACGCGACCAGGACACCGACAAGAATATAATATTTGAGTTTCGGACCGTTGCGGTCGAGCTTCGTTTCTTTTCGGACCTTCTTCTTTTTGAATGAACCGACGAAATCGTTCATTGCGCCCAGCGGGCAGAACCACCCGCAGAATCCCCGGCCGAGAAAAATCGTGATCACAATTACAATCAGACTGAGCAACATTCCCAGCGCGATTGTGTGTGACGACAGTAACGTCGCGATCATGATGAGGGGATCCAGCTCGAGGAACACCTTGACCGGATAAGCCAGTTCCTCCTGGCCGTGGTATTCCGTCCTCATAATCAGCAGGAGAAACAACAGAAAGAACACGGTCTGCGATAAAATCCGCGTCCGCTTGAGGATGGACATTTTACGGGGCGCCGCCACGGTGTTACAGGCTCTTTTCCATGATGTTGACCTTTGACAGGTCCATTTCGCCGAGGCCGCGTGCGTGTGCTTTGCGCACAAACGACAGCTGGTCGCCCGATTTGTCAAACAGTGTCGCACCCCAGGCATCGATCGCCACCGGGTCGGTCGACGCAGCGACAACGTGCGGCGTTTCGACGTCCTTCAAGTTGCCGCCCTGCGGGCCGTTGCCCGTCAGTATCCGGTATGCGTCCAGCACGGTGAGAGTTGGTTTGAAAAACGCGGCCAGGTCGGCGATGTTGGTGCCCAGGTTCTGGTGGAGCAGGCTGCGCTGGCCACCGATGAGGCCCATCAGGTTTTTCATCGACAACGTGATCTGCGCCAGCGTGTGGTGTTTGGCGATGGGCACATTGATAATCTTGTCGGCTTCCAGCGCGTCGCGGAACACAGGCCATTCCCGCAGGTTTTCGCCGCCCAGGTCGACTTTTTTAAACTTGCGTTCCTCGGTGAAAAACACGTCGGCGCCGGCATCGCGTGTGGCATCGGCGATACCGCTGCGCTCGTAGCAGCGGCGTTCGGTGTTGCAGGTGTTGTCGAATACCTTGACCTTTTTGGCGCCCGCTTCAAAGGCCATCGTTACCACCGTTGCCATCACAACCGGGTTGGTGTTGGCCGCCTGTTCGGGCGTGCGGTCCCACCCCATGTTGGGCTTGACCACCACAACGTCGCCCTTCGAGACAAAATCGGACAGGCCGCCGAGGGCCTCGATTGCCGCGCGGGTGATGGCGGCCGGGTCATCCCCGGTGACTACCGATAGCGTGGCCCCGCGAGGCGCGACGGAACCGAACATGTCGGTTGGGTGCAGAAACGCCGATCCGGCCAGCCCGGCGGAAAC
>CAYUDF010000095.1:0-8248 GCA_964443465.1 uncultured bacterium | reverse complement strand
GCCGGCGCCGGAATTTATTGAAGAGTCTTTGTCCATTTGGTGATGTCGATTCTACACAAACCCGCCCGATTTTGCTAGAATCTGTCGACGGGTAAAAATACAACCTGTTGGAAAATCAATAGATGGAGCAAGACACGTGCCGGAAAAAAAGCCCACAATATCCGAGGTATCCCAGCTTCGCGATCTGATCAACGACTACAACTACCGCTACTACGTGCTGGCGGAGCCCGTAGTCCCCGACGCGGAGTACGACCGCTTGATGCGGGAGCTGATGGAGATCGAACGGATGTTTCCGGAATACCGGTCGCCGGACTCCCCCACGCAACGGGTGGGAGCGCCGCCCCAGTCCGGATTCAAAGTAGTGAAACGCGAGATTCCGATGCTGTCGCTGGAAAACGCCATGGACGGGGACGAACTGGTCGCGTGGCGCGAGCGGCTGATGCGGGTGGTGGGTGAATCCGGCGGGACCGATTACGTGTGTGAACCCAAAATGGACGGCGTTGCCGTCGAGTTGATTTATAAAAAGGGCGTATTGATCCGCGCACTGACACGCGGCGACGGCGTAAACGGCGAAGATATTACGACCAACGTCAGGACCATTCGCCCGATACCGCTGCGGTTGCACGATACGGGAGGGGGCGGCGGCGCGGGTCCGTCGGTCAGTATCCGGGGCGAAATCTTCATGGATCTGGCCGATTTCGAAGCGCTGAACCGGAAGCAGGCAGCCGCCGGCGAAAAAATGTTTGTGAATCCGCGCAACACCACGGCCGGTTCGCTCAAACAACTGGATTCCGGTATCACTGCATCCCGGCCGTTGAAGTTTTACGGTTACGCGTTGGCCGGTCCGGGCGGGTTCACCTCGCAATGGGATGTGCTCGAACAGTTCCGCAATTGGCGGGTTCCCGTTAATGACAACTCGGCCCGTTGCGAAACCATCGAAGACGTGATTCGTTTCTACGGAAACATTGAACAGAAGCGCCAAGACCTTCCCTATGAAATCGACGGTGTGGTGATCAAGGTGAACCGGTTCGATGTTCAGGTTGAGGCGGGTGAGCGCGCACGCTCACCACGCTGGGCCGTGGCCTGGAAATTTCCACCGCAGGTGGAACGGACAAAGGTGCTGGGTATCGAGATTCAGGTGGGCCGGACGGGAGCGCTGACGCCTGTGGCGCGACTGGAGCCGGTCAAAGTCGGCGGCGTGACGGTGTCCAACGCGACCCTGCACAACCAGGACGAGATCGGCCGCAAGGACGTCCGTGTGGGTGACTGGGTGCTGGTGCGACGGGCGGGTGACGTGATCCCGGAAGTGGTTGCGCCGATTGTGGAGCTTCGGGAAAAACGGCTTCGCAAGTTCCGGATGCCGTCCGGGTGCCCCGTGTGCGGCACGCCGGTCGTGAGGCCCGAGGGTGAAGCGATTACCCGCTGTCCCAACGTTACTTGTGACGCCCAGGTCAAGGAACGTGTTCGCCATTACGCTTCGAGGGACGCGATGGATATCGAGGGGCTGGGCGACAAGGTCGTCGAACAGCTGGTCGACGCCGGACTGGTGCACAGCCCGGCGGACATTTACCGGCTGAAGCTGGACGAACTGGCCGCGCTGGAGCGCCTGGCCGAAAAATCGGCCGAAAACCTGGTCGCGGCGATCAGCAAGTCGCGAGATACGACGATGCCGCGATTTCTGTTTGCGCTCGGCATCCGAAACGTCGGCATCACGGTCGCGGAAATTCTAACGGAACATTTCCCGACTGTAGAAGAACTGTTTGTCGCTTCCGAAGAGTTGCTGTCGGAAATTCACGGCGTCGGACCGAAGATTGCCGGCGAAATCGTTTTGTACGCCAGTAACACCGACAACCGGAAAATGGTCGAACAGCTGTTGGCGGCCGGGTTGAAATTTCCCGCGGCGCCAAGGCGAAAGAGTGGCGAATTCGAGGGTCAGACATTTGTATTTACCGGCACACTCACCCGTCTGACGCGCGACAAGGCGCAGTCGGAAGTAAAAAACCGCGGTGGCAAAGCCACGTCGTCGGTGTCGAAAACAACCACCTACGTGGTCGCAGGTGATAACGCCGGCAGCAAACTGGAAAAAGCCCGGAAACTCGGCGTTGATGTCATCACGGAAGATGACTTCCTGAAAATGATTGAATAAAAAAACGCCCCGCATATGGCGAGGCGTTTTTGTTTGAACTATTGTCGATTATCGGCTAGTCCGATTTTTTCTTTTCTTTCGAATTCTTGCCGTTCTCGCGATACACTTTCTTGATGACTACCGGATCGGCGGGGACATTCTGGTAGTTGCCCTGGTTGCCGACTTCCACCTTGCTGATCGCGTCGACCACTTCCTGTCCGGCGATCACTTTGCCGAATACGCAGTAACCGAACCGCTGAGGGCCGTGGTAATCCAGGCTGGAAGCGTTGTCCCTGTTGTTGATAAAAAACTGGCTGGTCGCGCTGTTGATATCGTTGGTCCGGGCCATCGCGATGGTGTACTTCGCGTTGGTAAGGCCGTTGTTGGCTTCGTTCTCGATCGGCGCGTTGCCGGCTTTTTTCTTCATCGACGGTGTGAAACCGCCGCCCTGGATCATGAAATTGTCCATGACACGGTGAAAAACCAGGCCATCGTAAAAGCCGTTGTCCACGTACCACAGAAAGTTCTGCACCGTTCCGGGCGCTTCTTTCTGGTAAAGTTCGATCTCCATGTCACCCATGGAAGTTTTGATCACGATAACCGGGTTCTTGGAATCTTTCATTTTCTCACTCGCCGCTGGATTCGAAAATACCATCGCCACAACGAAACACAGCGCCAGTACCAGTACGAATCGTGTCATTATTGTCCTCCTGGAAAGGTAAAATATCGGGATTTAGCAGGGTTAGACGAAACATTAATAAACGGCCCGCCGCGAGTCAAGTTTTAGTCGAAAAACGGGACGGCGCACGAAACGCCGTCCCGCCAGAACTCTCTGTAATACAACGAATTAAACGATACTAGACGTAACGTTGGTAAAACTTGAGCGTGGTCGCCGCGATGGCTTCCCACGAAAACCGCTCTCGAATCGTTTTGAGTCCGTTCTCCGTCAGTTTCCCGTCGAGCGCCTCGTCGGTGAGTAGCCGGGTCATCGCTTCGCCGAACTCCTTTTCGTTTGTCGGATCAACCATCAGCGCGTCGTATTCCTGCTGGAGGTTTTTACGGATGCCCCCGAACTTGGTCGCCACCACCGGCGTGCCGCAGCTCATCGCCTCCAGAGTGGTCATGCCGAACGGCTCGTACTTGGACGGCAGCACGAACAACCGCGCCTTGCGGTAATACGTCGCCAGGTCGTCGTCGTGGACGTAACCGGTGAACACCACCCGGTCACCCAGCCCCAGTTCGTCGACGATCTCCACAAAACTTTTTCTCACTTCGGTTTCGTGCTGTTTCGGTTCCTTCGAACCACCGCCGATCACCAGGTACACATCGGGAACAGCTTTGGCCACGTGTGAAAACGCACGGATCAGTTCGGCGTGTCCCTTGTTGGAATCAATGCGGCTGAGACAGAAAATATATTTCTCCGGCGTGTCCAGCTGGCGTTCATTTTCGCCCGCTTCCAGCGGCCGGAATCGGTGGACGTCTACTCCCGGGGGGATGATGTCCATGTGGGGTGTTTCATAGTCGTACAACCGTTTGTAGATATCCTTGCCGTCTTCGGTGGTGACGGTGTGGGCCTGCGCCTTGCGGAACAGTATGTTTTCCCAGTGGATGCGTTCCTCGAACTTGAACAGTTTTTCCATCTCTTCCGGATCGCCGCCCATTTGTTCCCTTTTCCACGCGCCCAGAGAATGTGCCGTATAAAAATACGGCTGTTTGAGTTCCTCGGCCAGTTTCATGCACACGTAACCGGCGTCCCAGTAGTGGCCGTGCAATACCTCGTAGTGAAGCCCGTTTTCCTTGAAAAACGCCAGTGTGTTGTCGGCGAAATCGTTCCACAGCGGAAACACGTCTTCCTTACGAATGAATTTGTCCGGTCCACAAGGCAGCCTCACGACGCGTACGCGGTCGTTGACGGGTGCAATCGTTTCGCGGCCTTCGAACTGGCGGGTATAGATGTCCACCTTGATGTCGTTGATTTTGGCCAGGTACTTGGCCAGTTCCAGGACGTACGTGACCTGGCCGCCGGTATCGGTGCGCCCCAGGATCGGTTCCGGGTCGAAGTAGCCGTGCACACTGAAGTGGGCGATGTTTTTGATCTTTGACATTTTCCTGCCTCTGGTTTGTTGGAATTTTCGATTTACAGTGCGGAATTATTTTTTAACAATTTCGACTGTGTAGTCTTTGCGTACGATAAAATCGGCGTACTGTTTGTGCTTCGTTATAATACCGTCTTCGATCTTTAATATCTTGTCGGTGAACTCGTCGATCTTGTCCCGCCCTCTGGCGATTCTGTGTTCTTTCGTATCAAAATAGTCACGGTTGATAAACACGTGGTAATCTGCGTTTTTCAGCGCTGTTGTGTAGGTGCCTTCCGCGATGGCGACGTCAAAAGGTGACAGGTCTACTTTTTCTGACGTGACGCGGTCTTCGTCAAAAATCACCAGCGGTTTGTCGAGCATCTCCGGTTGTCCCGCTTTGAACGCCGCCATGTGGTCGTCGAGCAGCGACAGCTTGACTTCCTGTGTGCCGACCCACCCGATGTCTTTCAGTCGTTCGTTGTGGTTCGATTTCGGCGGGTGAACGAAATAGTCGTCCTGCGCGAAAATAAAGGTTTTGCGTCCGGTCGTATCCAGGAATCGGGCCAGTTCCGAAGCGATCTCGGATTTTCCGGCGCCGGACTGACCGGCAACCGTGAACGTCGTCCTACCTTCCGGCAGCTTGTCTTTCACAGCGTCGAATACCTCCCGGGCCGCGTTTGTGTGATGGGGCTGGATGTGTAATTTGTCACCGATCATCGATCTCACCTACTCGTTTCTCAGATTGATTCTTGTTATCGAGTGTTGTAAAGGGGCGTAGAATCCCCGGGCAGACCGGCCGTTGGCCGGGCCCCCTGTTTCGGGCGCTATTCTAGAGGACTTTACTATTGAATTGCAAGACTCAGACGAGTTTCATATTATAATTAAGATTCCGGCTCACTCCGGAGTGTGTTGGAGGGGTGCCGGACGGGCGCCTGAACGAGTAACGATGGAAGGAGAATGGAAACGATGGTGGACGCAACCCAGAAACGGAAGTTTACCGGGATTCTACTGATCATAATCGGTATTTTGTTCCTGATGGTCAGCAACAACATCTGGCTCGGTTGGTCCAACGTGTGGCCGTTGTTTCCGATCCTCGCCGGATTGCTGTTATTCCGTGTCTACCTTGGCAACCGGTCGCCCGAAATGTTATTCGGCGCCATTACCGCTTTTTTCTGCGGGTTGTTTCTCCTGTTTTTCTCCCTGGGGCTGTTTTCGTGGAGCCGGATGGAAATGCTGTGGCCGGTATTCCCGGCAATCGGGGGCATCGGACTCCTCGGTGTTGCGAGCGCCACCCGGAACGGAACAACCCCTATGATTCTGGGTGTTGTGATGGTGTTGTTCGCCTTTCTGGGTTTCCTTCGGGAGGCAGGGGTGATCAACGAAAGAATCGTATCTCCGTTTATTCGCTTGTGGCCGCTGGTGCTGGTGGTCGCCGGTATCACGCTGATGCGAACCCGGTCGCAGGACGAGGATCCGGAGATGAAAGCCGTCCAGGACGTTATGGACGTGGATGATTCCGGACAAGCGGAAGTCATACCGCCCGATCCCGAGCCGGAAGCAGATGACAAATAATGACTTAACCCGTTTTTGGCAGCTCATCCCGCCGGATAAATATCACTAAAACTACTGTTTTTTTTAGTTGAAGGCTTGACAGCCATCAGTATTTGCCTGTAAATTTGTATTATTACGGAAAATGACACGCCGGAGCCCAACTGGGGAGATTCCGCCGTAAGGGCGTTTCCCATTTCCTGGTTTAC
The DNA here is from genome assembly GCA_964443465.1 of uncultured bacterium. GTDB lineage: Bacteria > Krumholzibacteriota > Krumholzibacteriia > WVZY01 > JAKEHA01 > CAYUDF01. Next base: position 2,288 of record CAYUDF010000095.1, on the reverse strand, counting down.
AACCAGATAGATTGCTGCTAAAATGCGCGGCATTCAATCGTCAGATAAACTATACTGTAGTTGTCTGACATTGGTGTGAGTCGTGGCCCTGTTCGGTACGCAGAACCGGGCGGGGTGGGGCGCGTTATGATTTTCTTATAGTTATTCGCTGTGGGTTCTTCGGGAGCGAAGCGGAGCTTGGTGCGCATCGTAGTTTAAGCAACAGCTCTACCACAGGAATGGCGAAATGAGTAATAGCCAAGCACGACAGCCGGCCGAAAGAATTCTTCTCGTCGATGACGAGATGGCAATCCTCGAACTTCTCCGCGAGATCCTCGAACCGGACGGATACGAACTTGCCACCGCCAGAAACGGGGCGGAAGCCCTGGAAATGGTGATGGAATCCGATTATGACCTGATCATCACCGATTTCCGGATGCCCAAACTGTCAGGCAAGGCGTTGTACGACCGGGCCAAGGCCGATAAGCCGGGTATCGAAAAACGGTTTTTGTTCATATCGGGGGAGATGGACCCGGAAGCAAAAACGCAGTTTATCAAGGAGACCGGGGTTCGGATAATCGCGAAGCCGTTTCGGGCCGACAAGGTGCGGACCGAAGTTCGGGAAGTGCTCGACTCTCTTTGAGTCAACTCAGCGACGGGTCATCCGGCGGTACCGACAAACTGGTTGAAGTTCGTGACCTGGTTGTCGGTGTACGACTTCAGATCGAATACCACCTGCGATAACAGTTCTTTCGACTCACTTGGCTCGAACCGGTCGAGTACCGAAGCGGCGCGATCCAGGTGGTGATGGATCTCGTTGCGTGTTTGTTCGAACGCACCGTGCCGCAGACATAGTGATACGATAAACCGTTCGTTCTCCGGTCCGAAGTCCGCTTCCTCGATAATCCGAACCAGTTCCTCGCGTTTACCATCCTGCAGATTGCTCAGCACCCGAATCATTGGAAGGGCGAGATATCCGTTGCGCAGGTCGCAGTCGTAGGACCTGTTGGGGCTGTCCAGTATATCGTCGAGGTCGTCGATCATCTGGAAGGCCATTCCGAGGCTCCAGCCGAAATGCCCCAGCGTGTCCGCGTACTGCGGGCCACAACTCATCCCTCCGATTTTACAGCTCAACGCAAACAGGGAAGCGCTCTTCTCCGAAATAATGTCGTAGTACTGGGCCTCGCTGATGTCGTAGTCGTATTTGTGGGAAGTTTCCAGACTTTCACCGCGAATCAGAACACGCAACGTGCGTATAAATTCGGGCATGGTTTCCGGGTGGTCGCTCCGCTGTACCAGGTCGAGCGCGACGGCGAGCGCAAAATCTCCGGTGAGTACGGAGATGTAGTTGCCGTACTTGAGGCGCGCGCTCAGTTTGGACCGGCGATGATCCACCTCGTCGATGACGTCGTCGTGAAACAGAGTGGCAAGATGAACCAGCTCAACGGCGGCGGCCAGCTGGATCAGGTCGGGATCTACATTATCGAGGCCGCGCCCCGCCGGCATCAATGACGACAGCACGAGCAACGCCGGACGAAGCCGTTTGCCGCCGTTGTTGAAGCTCTCGATCGCGATGGAGGCTTCGTTTAATGTATTCTCTTCGAGCGCTTGCAGTACGACCTGATTGCAGCGACTGATGCTGTCGCTGAGGACGCTGTATTTTTCTAGTGCTTGTATCATGACTCTGTTTTACCGGTTGTTTTATGGATATTGGCCAAGCCGGAAAGCCCTGCTTGGCCGGGTGATTCGTTTCCGACAAACGAAAGAAAAATTGAGTTCACAAAATCCATGTGCAGTTTGAGTTGTTCCAGTTTTTCAACGAACAGCTTCTGGTCGGGGTTGTCGTCCGGTTTGGCGGCTGCGAGTGCTTCGGAGACGATTTCCATCGCCGGATCCAGCTCCCGTTTCTTCTTGGCGATGGCGAGCAGCTTGGCGATTTTGCCGATATTATCCTCTGCCGAATAGTAATCCTTGCGATCACCCCGGATCACGACCTTGTTTACCACACCCAGCTCGATCAGTCCGCGTACATTGAGGCTGATGTTGCTGCGGCTGGTTTCCAGCTTGTTGGACATGTCTTCCAGCGTCTGGGGGGAGTCACTGACATACAGAAGGGCGTAGATTTCGGCCATCACACGGTTGATGCCCCAGTAGCCCCCCATCCGGCCCCAACCTTCTATGAATATGTCCAATGGTGTAGAGTGTCTTGTGATCATGTTGTGTATCTCGTTGTATTATTAGTTGGTTGCAAATATATCTGAACGTTCTAAAGTAGTAGACCAGATTGTCGCTACTGTCTAGTCTAAACG